>JAJQIQ010000033.1 GCA_021199135.1 Clostridiales bacterium
AATACATGGCTGATCCGGAGGGATATCGAGCGCAGTTTGGCTTATAATAGAAAATTGCATCCTTTTGCAGAAATCTATTCTAATCGTTTTCTCCTTATGCCTTGACGATATTGTACTTGACTATTGCCGCAAATGGGTATATACTTAGTATATACCAAATAAATTGCGAGGTGATTTAATATGCAAGTGCAGGTGAAGACATGGGGAAACAGCCAGGGCGTGAGGATTCCGAGGGAGCTTTTGCAGAGCGCGGGCATAAGCCTGAATGATACGTTGGAGATGACGGCTTCTGATGGGCTGATTCAGATAAAGAAAAATTTTCGGCATAAAACTTTAGAAGAACGGGCGCAGGAATATGGCGGTTCGCTGAATCTTGACGGGGAGAATAATTGGAGAACCCCCGAAGGACGGGAGGCGTGGTGATGGCACGGGAAATACGCCAGGGAGACCTGCTCAGTGTGGAGAGAATTGCCTTGCCAGTGCTGGTCGTGAGCAAAGATTTCTTCAACTCATCAGGAGAAATCATAGGGTGTCCAATCATGCAGGAGTCATCGCAGAGCCCACTCCATATTTATATTTCGGCAGGAGACGTGGAGGGGTATGTTCAGTGCGAGAAGATGGCGCTGCTTGACCTGAACTTGCGCGGGCACAAAAAAATCGGGGCAATATCATTTGCGGATAAAATCAATATTGCCGATGCCATACAGGGGATTTTTGATTACATTATGTAAGTGAATTCAATTCATACCCTGCTTCCCGATTTATATGTTGCAGTTTTTGTGAGCGTCAGCAGTTGGGGCTGTTGGAGATCAGTTTCCCGCCCTCCATCCGGTAAATCCGGTCGGCGATCGCCATAGTGGAAGCCCTGTGGGAGACAAGGATATAGGCCACGTCCTTACGGTTGGCCGCAATCGAGGACAATATGATTCCCTCGTTTATGCTGTCCACGTTGCTGGTGGGCTCGTCGAGGAGCACAAGGCGGCTGCCGCGCAAAAACGCCCGCGCAAGGCCGATGCGCTGCTTCTCCCCGGCGGAGAGGTTGTCGCCCATGACCCCGGCCCGCGTCGCGTAACCGTCCGGCATTTTCATGATAAAGTCGTGGATTGACGCCTGCCTGCAGGCGGCCTCGAGCTCTTCCTGCGTCGCGTCAGGCTTCGCAATCCGAAGGTTCTCCTCGATCGTGTCGTCGAAGAGGTAAGTGCTCTGGCTCACCATCGTCACGTTTTCCAAGAGGCTCTCAGTGTTCACATCTTCAATCTCGGTGCCGGAATATTTTATTTCCCCCTCATTTTTCTGCCAGAATCGGAGCAGGAGCTTTAGGAGGGTGCTCTTTCCGCTGCCGCTCTCGCCCACGATCCCGACGATTTCGCCGGCATTTATATTGAGGCTCACGCCGCCTAGCACGGGGATGTCTGCGTCATAGCCGAAGCCCACGTCTTTTACGTCAAGGTTTTCAAATGAGATGTCTTTTCCGTTCGTTATCTCGCGGACCGCAGGCTCCTCGTCAAGAAGTTTCAATACGCGGTCGCCGCTCGCAAACGTCTGTGCCAAATTTCCCGGGAGGGCGGAGACGGAGATGACCGGACCGAAGCTTCCGAACACCGCCACCACGCCAATCACCATATGGCCGGGCGAGAGCAAGCCCTGCGCCACCAGCAAAAGTCCAACCGCGAGAGTAATTAATATAAATACTGAAACCATCGCCTCGGTCAATGAGGAAGCTTTCGTCGTCTCGCGTTTTAATGTCTTTGTCTCTTTTAAAAGGTCTTCGGAGCGGCGGTCCACCTCCTCCTTGCGGCGGCCCTGCCCGCCGTAGAGCACGATGTCCATGATTCCCTTGATGCTGTCGAGAAAATATGCGTTGAATGACGCAAACTCCTTGCGGTAATTCACGCCCGCCGCCTTCATCCGCGAGGACGAGATCAGGGGCAGCAGGACGCCGATGACGAGGTCGCCCACAAGCGCGACGAGCGCGAGATAGATGCTCGACGTCAGTGCGACAAAGATGAACACCGCAAGCTCCACGATGACCGCGATGCAGATCGGGGAGATAGTGTGCGCGTAAAAGACCTCCAGCGTCTCGATGTCGGAGGTGAGCATCGCGATGATGCTGCCTTTCTGCTCGGACTCAAGCTTCGCGGGGCAGAGCTCGCGGAGTTTGCCGAAAATTTTATCCCTGAGAATTGCCAAAAGTTTGAACGCGATGTAGTGGTTGCTGTACTGCTCCAAATATCTCAGGCCGCCGCGCGCCACGCCGCAGAGGATGGCCCCGCAGATGATGACGGCCCACGGGATCGCGATGACGTCCCCGATGGCCTTCGCCACGCCGACCGCGCCGAAGATGGTCACGCCCATCGCGCAGACCATGCCGAGGGAGCCGTTCAAGACCGCCAGCAGGAGGATGTAGGCAAAGCTGCCCAGCATGACGATGAGGCCCGCCATTATTTTTGCGCCCGACATCCGAACCTCTTCCTTCATGCCACTACCTCCCCAGCATTTTTGTAGCTGTTCTCCAGCCGCTTCTGCTCCAGGAACAGGGCGGCATAGCCTCCGTTTTTCTTCATCAGCTTATCGTGGGTTCCGCTCTCCTTTATCTGTCCGTCTTCCATGTAATAAATCTGATCCGCGCCGACAACGTTCGCAAGCCGGTGGGAAATCACGATGATGTTTTTCTCCGAGGCCATGCGGGCGATGTTTTCCATGATGATTGCCTCGCTGTCCACGTCGATGTTGCTGGTCGCCTCGTCGAAAATGCAGATGTCCTTGTCCGCCACGAGGCTCACCGCCAGCGCAAGCCGTTGTTTCTGCCCGCCGGAAATATTGTTTCCGTCCTCCGTGATTATTTTTTCCAGGCCGCCGTTTTCTTTGATAAAGTCGGAGAGGTTCACCTTCTTTAACGCGTCCCACGCCTCCATCTCGGTGACGTCGGGCTTCGCCAGGCGGAAATTGTCCAT
>JAJQIQ010000190.1:0-1683 GCA_021199135.1 Clostridiales bacterium
TCAGCCTCGGCGAAGCCTTTCTGCTGCGCGTCGGCAAGCACGTCGTCGAAGTCCGCGCCCTCGTCCGCCATCTTCGTCAGCATATAGTTCGTCGTGCCGTTCAATATTCCGGTGATCTCCTCGATCACGTCGGCGGTCAGGCACTGGTTCAGCGGGCGGATGATCGGGATCCCGCCGCCGACGCTCGCCTCAAACTCGAAGTTCACGCCGCGGTCGCGGGCTATTTTTATGAGCTCCGCGCCCTTCTCCGCGACGAGGTTCTTGTTCGACGTCGCCACCTGCTTGCCGCGCGTGAGCATCTCGCGCACGAAGGTGTAGGCGGGCTCGACGCCGCCCATCGTCTCGACGACCACGCCGACCTCCGGGTCGTCCGCGATGACCTTGTAGTCGTGCACGACCAGGTTCTCGTTGGGGTCGCCCGGGAAGTCGCGAAGGTCGAGGATGTACTTGACCTCGACGGGCTCGCCCGCGCGCTTTTCTATCTGCTTGGCGTTCTCCTGTATTACCTCCACGACACCGGAGCCTATGGTGCCGTAGCCCATGACTGCTACTTTCATCGTTCGCTCTCCTTGTTATGTTTATACATCATCGCTGCCACCCACTTTGGGTCGTCCCAAGCTGAGCCATTTCAGGTACCCGTTTATGAAGATGTCGATGCCGCCGTCGAGGACCGCGTCCGCGTTGCCGCTCTCTGTGCCGGTGCGGTGGTCCTTGACCATCGTGTAGGGCTGGAGGACGTAGGAGCGGATCTGGCTCCCCCAGGCTATGTCCGCGACCTCGCCGCGGATGCCTGCCGCCTTCGCCGCGTTCTCCTCCTGCTTCAGGATGAAGAGCTTGGCCTTTAACATCTTCATCGCCTTGTCCTTGTTCATGTGCTGCGAGCGCTCATTCTGGCACTGCACCACGATACCCGTCGGGTAGTGCGTGATCCTTATCGCGGAGGATGTCTTGTTTATGTGCTGGCCGCCCGCTCCGCTCGATCGGTAGGTATCGACCCTGATGTCCTCATCCTTTATCTCGACGTCGAGATCCTCCTCGATGTCCGGCATCACGTCGCATGAGACGAACGATGTCTGGCGCTTGCCCGCCGCGTTGAACGGCGAAATCCGCACAAGCCTGTGCACGCCCTTCTCGGACTTGAGGCAGCCGTAGGCGTTCTCGCCGTTTACCTGGAAGGTTATCGACTTCAGCCCCGCCTCATCGCCGTCGAGCGAGTCGAGCACCTCGAGGCTGTATCCGCGCTTGTCCGCCCACTTCGAGTACATCCGAAACAGCATCGAAGCCCAGTCGCAGGACTCGGTGCCGCCCGCCCCCGCATGGAGCGTGAGAATCGCGTTCTCCCCGTCGTACTCGCCCGAGAGCAGGGTCTTCATCCGAATCTTCTCGTAGGTCTCCTCAAACTCCGAGAGCATCTCCTCGATCTCGGGGATGAGCGTCTCGTCGTTCTCCTCGTAGCCCATCTCGATCATCGTCTCGATGTCCTCGTATTGCTGCTCGAGACCCGAATATGTCGCCACATCGTCCTTGAGGCTCTTTAACTTTTTCATCTTTTCCTGTGATGCCACAGGGTCGTTCCAGAAGTCCGGAGCCTCCATCTCGCGCTCCATCTCCTGTATCCGCTGCTCTTTGTCAGCTAAGTCAAAGTGAATCCCTCACTTCCTGCAGCGGGGCTTTGTAGGCGAC
>JAJQIQ010000190.1:1783-2949 GCA_021199135.1 Clostridiales bacterium
TCTATCGCGTACTCCGCCTGGCTGTCGTGCTCCGGCACCCACTCGGTGTCGTCCTCGCCGGTGTACTCGTACTCGACCACGTCGTCGGGCTCGATCCCGGTGCCGTGGATGTTGTTGCCATTGGGCGTGAAGTAGCGGGCCGTCGTCACCTTGACCGCGTCCCCGTCGGAGAGCGGGAAGATGGTCTGGACTATGCCCTTGCCATATGTCGTCGTGCCGATGATCGTCCCCCAGCCGTAGTCCTTGACCGCGCCCGCAAATATCTCGGAGGCCGATGCGCTGTTGCCGTTGACGAGCACCGCCATCGGGCAATCGAGGCAGTTTGCGTCGGAGGTGAAGTCCTCTCGGTTTCCGTACTTGTCCTCGGTGTAGACCAAAGTGCCCTCCGGCAGTACCGTATCGAGGATGTCGATGACCGAGGTCAGCGTCCCGCCCGGGTTGTCGCGCAGGTCGACGATTAGCGCCTCCATGCCCTGGTCCTGCAGGTCGGCAAGCACGCTCTCAAACTGGCTCGGCGAGGCGTTCTGGAACTCGGTGATCTCGATGTAGCCGATGTCATCCGTCACCATCTCGCCCGCGACCGTGGTAATCTCGACGTTTCTCCGCTCGACGTCCACGTCGAAGGTCTCGCCGGTGGACGGCCTATAAATCGTGAGCCTGACCGTCGTTCCCTCCTCACCCTTTATGATGGCGACGAGGTCGTTTAGGGATACGTCCTCCGCCGCGGTTCCTTCAGCAGCGATAATCATGTCACCAGCCAAAATCCCGGCCTCCTCGGCGGGCGCGCCATCATAGACCTCGTTCACAGTGACCTCGAGCGTGTCGGAGTTCTGTATGAGCTCGACGCCGATGCCGTAGTAGTTGCCGTTCGTAGTGCTCTTCGTGCTCTCGTACTCCTCCGCCGTGTAGTACTCGGAATACTTGTCCCCCAGCCCTTCAATCAGCCCCTTGTACACCGAGTTCTGCACCTCCTCCACGTCGTAGTCCTCATAGTAGTAGATGTCCATGTAGTCGATGAGCTCGCTCAGCTTTGCGGCGAATTCATCGTCGACGACATCTGACTTGCTGTCATCAGTGACAGAGATGCTCTGCCTACCGACGACGATGTACCTCCCAGTCGTGTGGACGTAGAGCTCTACCCCCACGATAATCACGACGACCACTAT
>JAJQIQ010000124.1:0-6904 GCA_021199135.1 Clostridiales bacterium
ACTTCGTCGCTTCGCCGTAGCTTGAGACCGACATGAAGTCCATCGTCATCGGGAGGCGAATCCTCTTCGCGAGCTCCGTCGCGAAGAACACCGCGCCCTTTAGGATGCAGACGAGGTATACCGACTCGCCCGAAAAGCGCTGCGTGATCTCCTCCCCGAGCTGCGCGATCCTCCCTGCCACCTCATCCTCGGTCAGATAGACCGTAATCTCATGCTCCCGAAGCTCCATCGTCCGTCCCTCCGTCGCCCGTGATTTCGTAACTTATCTCAAGCACATCCTTTGCGTCCGCGCAGACCCGTCCGGCATGGCCCATCCGCCCGCCGATCCGCCACAGCGCAAGGCTGCCCTGCGCCACGACAAGCTGGCGGTCCCGCTCCCCCGCAGGCACCTTCGCGTCCTTCATCTCATCCGTGGCCGTCTTTTTGTGTTCGGCCTCATCGAGGATGAAATAGTCGTCCTTTTTTGCGCCCCGGACGCAAAACCCTTTTTTCATAATATCATAATCGAACCATTTCGTATACATTTTTGAAGAAATTTCTGCAATATTTCCGCTGAAAGGGAACACGCGGAGCACTATTTTGGCCCCGTCATTCCCGACCGGGAACGAAAACGGCTGTCCCGTCTCCCTGCAGTGCGAGAGCGTCTCCGCGCTCACACAGGCCTCTGCAGGCAGTTCCTTCGGTTTGTCATCGCAAACTTTTGTTAGACGTATATTACCGTACTCGCGCACCGCGCGCACGCCCCGGGGCAAGTCGATATGGCGGCCTGTCTGCCCGCCCATGAGGGAGAGCACCTCCTCGACGTGGGAGGAGCTGATGTCCTTTTTCCCGCCTGAGATCTCGCCGAGCGCACGGTGAACCACGCGTCCCCGCATGAACTCATGGCATGCCAAAATCGCATCGATGTCTATGAGGATGTCGCCACCCTTGCCGCGCCTTACGGCGCGGCTAATGGCCGCCTCCGTCTCGGTGTCCAAGTAATCGCGGGCCTGCGCAAGCTCCTCCGCCGCCCTGTCGATGTGCTCTGCGGCCTGGGCGTTTATCTCCGAGAGCGCGGGGAGCACGTCGTGGCGTATCCTGTTGCGGCTGTAGGCTGTGTCGGCGTTCGTCGCGTCCTGCCGAAAGTCCTGCCCGCGCTCCCCCAGGAAAGCCTCGATCTCCTTCCGGGGCACGCAAAGGAGCGGGCGGATTAGCGTAAGCCCCGCCGCATCAGCACCACCTCCGGCGGCGCTAAGCGGCCTCATCCCGCAAAGCCCGTCAATCCCGCTCCCCCGCACGAGGTTGAAGAGCACGGTCTCCGCGTTGTCGTCCATGTGGTGCGCGAGCGCGACACGTACCTGCGATCCCGTCGCCTCCCCGAGGATCTTCGCAATCTCCGAGAATGCGCCGTAGCGCAGGATGCGCGCCGCCTCCTCAGTCCCGATGCCGTGCTTTTTTGCATACTCGGGCACGCGCACCTCCACAGCCGTGCACGGGACACTCAGGCCCTCGCAGAAATCCAGCACGAACCTCTCGTCCTCCAGGCTCTCCTCCCCGCGTATGCCGTGTTCGACGTGCACCGCTGAGAGCGAGAAGTCCATCTCCTCCGCAAGCTCGGAGAGGATTAGGCACATCGCCACGGAGTCAGCGCCCCCCGACACCGCCGCGATCACCTCGTCGCCCGGGCATATCAGCCCGTGCCGCACGATATATTCCTTGACTTTCTCAATCATGTCCATATCCTGTATATGAAAAGGGAACCCGATATCTTCGGGTTCCCCTCGGTCTTTTAGTCTCCTGTTTCCTTGAAAATGATTTCGTTGTCATACGCAAGCCCGAGCTTGCTCTTCGCCGTGTCCTCGATATAGTCGGACGACTGCATATACTCCTCGAGGTCGTCGAGCTCACCGCTGCGCTGCGTCTCATCCTCATACTCCTCGATGAGCTCCTGCTGCTTCTCCGCATACGCATCGTCCTTCTGCCTCATCCTATATATCTGTACGGCCATGACCACCATCAGCGCCACCATGATCAGCGCAACGCTCACGGTCCCTGCCGCGCGCCGTCTCCGTCTGCCAACGCCCATTTCCATACTTCCCTTCTGCCTTAAAGGTACTCAAAAAGGTCCTTGGCCTCCTCCTTCTTGGTGGTGTCCTGGATGTCCAGCACGCGCACCCTCACGGATTTCTGCCCGAACAGGATCTCTATCTCATCGCCGACCTTGACACTGGCAGACGCCTTCGCGGGCTTGCCGTTTAGGATGACCCGCCCTGCGTCGCATGCCTCGTTCGCGACCGTCCTGCGCTTGATGAGGCGCGAGACCTTTAAGAATTTGTCAAGGCGCATGGACTAGTTGATAGCGTCCTTGAGTGCCTTGCCAGCCTTGAACTTCGGAGCCTTAGATGCCGGAATCTTGATCTCTTTCTTCGTCTGCGGGTTCCTGCCGACGCGTGCTGCGCGCTCTGAAACCTCAAACGTGCCGAAGCCTACGAGCTGGATCTTCTCGCCCTTCTTCAGCTCCTCGGTGACGACCTCGGTGAATGCCTTTACCGCTGCCTCAGCGTCCTTCTTGGAAATTGCTGCCTTCTCAGCTATTGCAGTTACGAGTTCTGTCTTGTTCATTTCAAATCCCTCCTATTGGGTGTTATGAATTTATCACTCGGGGCAATCCCCCGAATAATGTACAAAACTATTTATACTTGTTTTTTCGGCATTTGTCAAGGAAAAAAGCCATTTTTTGCTACAACTTTATAGGTAAAATCTGACAAAATTTGTGTGCCAAAACCGTCATTTTCCACAGAAATCCGCGCAAAATAGTCCTAAAGGCCTATTTAGTCAGTAGAGCGCGCTGGTCAGTATGTCCTCGATCAGGTCGAGCTCCTCGTCCTCCGTCAGGTCATCCTCATCTTCGCTCTCGTCCTCACTCTCATCCTCGCCCGAGCCCGAATCCTCATCGTCATTCTCATCGCCCGTATCCTCTGCGTCCTCGTCGTCCGAATCGGAATCATCGCCCGAGTCCTCATCGTCCGTGATCTCGATCGTGGCCTCGTCCTCGTCGCCATCCTCGTCGTTCAGCTGGATTATGACGGTCGCGGACTCGGAATTCACATAGAGATTGCGGAGCCAGGCGTCGTAGCCGTTCGCGTAGACCGCGAGCGTGTGGGTGCCATAGGAGACCTCGATGGGGCTGCTGTAGTCCACCTCCGTGTCGTCGAGCATCAGCACCGCGTCCGCCACGTCTATGATGAACTGGATGGTCGACATCTTCGGGCCGTCGCCCTTTATCTCGTCGAGGTCGACTTCCGTGGTCTGTCCGCGCACGATCTCAACCTCGGCGCTGCCTCCCCAGCCGTTGTTCGCGACGGTCAGGGTGTAGGTGCCCTCCTCCACCGAAAGCTCCATGTCCTCCGTGATCTCCGTGAAGAACTTGTCGCCGAGCTGCATGAAGCTTCCCTCAAAGAGGGACGTGTTCGAAAGCGCCAGCGTCCCCTGCCCCGTCGTTATGACGACCGAGAGGATTTCCTTGCCCAGCCCCGCCACGGAGAGCGTGTCCCCCTTTGAGATGTCCGAAATCCCCACCCTCTCGCCGTCTGAGAAGACGTAAGTCTCATCGTCGTCGTAGGTGTAGCGGGAATTTGCGATCTTGAAGAGCTTCTTGTCCTCGTTGATCGTGAATTTGCTCACGTTGCCGTACGTCCACGCCTGGTCGCTCACCTGGGCCTCGCGCAGGATGCCGTCGGCGTTCACCGTGCCTATCGTGACAAGCGTCCCCTCCGTAAAGGACGAGACCGTCGTGCTGCCGCCGTACTTGTCGTAAAAGCGTGTGCCAATGCCGTAATAGTAGCGGTACTCCATGCCGTTTGAGTAGCGGTAGAGCCGCAGGCTCTCACCCAGCTGGTCGCACTCGACGACGAGGTAGAGCTCCGCGCCATCATCCGTATCAGCCTCGGCCTCCGTCTCATCCGCCGCGTCCTGCTCCTTTACGAGCGAACTGTGGAATAACTTGCCCGATGAACTGTCCGCAGCGGACGAGCCGCACCCCGCCGTCATGCCTGCGATGAGCGCAGTCGCGAGTACATATGAAATTATCTGTGATATATGTCTCTTTTTCATCTTAAATTCTCTTATTCTGTGCCTGTTTTCTGCATTTCCGCCTTTGCGAGCTCCAGGAGCTGTTCCCTGGTGTTTAAGTCAGGCTCGTCTAACACCTGCTCGAACAGCCTGTCTATGATCGCCCCCAGCCCCGGGCCCGGGCTTGCCCCGAGCGCGATTATGTCGTGGCCGTTTATCGCGAGTTCGCTCTTTTTCATGCACTGGTTCTCCGCCTTCAGCTTTTCGAAGACCTCCTCGACCTTATCGATGCGCTCAAGCTTCTCCGCACGCCCCTCGACGCTCTGCGCCATCACGTCCGCCCTCTGCAGCTCGAGCAGGTCGGGCAGCCTCTCCGCCCCAACGCGGCTTGCCATCCGCCTCACGCTCTTGTCCGTCGGCTCCGGGCGGGTGTCGTGCCAGCGCACGAGAGCGCAGACCTGCTCCGTCGTGTCATTGTCAAATTTCAGGCGGCGCATGATACCATGCGCCATCTGTGCGCTGAGTTCGGGGTGGCCGTGGAAATGATCCTGCCCGTCCTCGCCGACCGTGACGCAGTCGGGCTTTCCGATATCGTGGAGCAGGACTGCAAGCCGCATCACTTTATCCGGCCTCACCGCCGAGAGCGCATGGAGCACGTGCTCCCCGACAGAATAGCAGTGATGGCGGTTGTTCTGCGGCGTGTCCATCATCCGGTCGAACTCAGGGAGGAATACCGCCGTAAGCCCGAGCTCCCAGGCCGTGCGCATCTCCTCCGGGTTGTCCGAGACGAGGAGCTTTACAAGCTCCGCCTGTATCCGCTCCGCGCTGACCTTTTCCAGATTCCCAGAAAGCTCCCTTATCGCATCCCTGGTCGCGCCATCTATCGAAAAGCCGAGCTGAGCCGCAAAGCGCACCGCGCGGAGCATCCTGAGCGCGTCCTCGCCGAAGCGGTCATGTGGGTTGCCGACGCATCTTATGATTTTTCTCTGCAAGTCGTCCGCTCCGCCG
The DNA here is from genome assembly GCA_021199135.1 of Clostridiales bacterium. GTDB lineage: Bacteria > Bacillota > Clostridia > Lachnospirales > Lachnospiraceae > Roseburia. The sequence continues at coordinate 5,059 of JAJQIQ010000124.1, forward strand.
AATATGTCCACGAGCCCCTCCGAGGGGCTGTAAGCCATCGCGTTTATCGTAAAGTCCCTGCGGCGCAGGTCCTCGGTGAGGCTCCTCGTAAACGTGACGCTCGACGGGTGCCGCCCGTCCTCATACGGCCCGTCTATGCGGTAGGTCGTCACCTCGTAGGCGTTTTGTCCAACGAGCACCGTCACAGTCCCGTGCTCGACGCCAGTGTCCACGGTGCGCGGAAAAATCGAGTGCATGTCGTCCGGGAACGCGCTCGTCGTTATGTCCCAGTCGGAGGGCGCGCGCCCCAGCAGCGCGTCGCGGACGCAACCACCCACCGCATAGGCCTCAAACCCGGCATCCTGCAGCGCGTCAATTATCTGGATCACATCCCTCGGCAATTCCATTCTCATAAAAATATGTCTTTCCTTATCAGTATGCCTTCCCCCAGTATATGAGCTTCTTCGCGGGCCGCCCGCAGCACACGCAAACGTCCGAGATCTGCTCGGAATCGTTAAACGGTATGCAGCGGCTCGTCACCGCAAGCTCCTCCTTTATCCGATCCTCGCAGGCCTGGTCGCCGCACCACATCCCGCGGATGAAGCCCGGCTTATTCTCCGCTATGTCCTTGAACTCGTCGTAGTTGTGCGCGTCGAATATGTGCGCGTCCCTGTGCGCCCGGGCACGCTCGAACATGTCATTCTGAACTTTATCTAGAAGCGCCGGGATTTTCTCCTCAATCCCGTCGAGCGGAATCTGAATCTTTTCCCGCGTGTCCCTGCGAACCGCGACGCACTGTCCCGCCTCGATGTCCTTCGGCCCGAGCTCGACGCGCAGCGGGATTCCGCGCATCTCCTGCTCCGCGAACTTCCATCCCGGGCTCTTCTCCGTGAGGTCTATCGCACAGCGGCAGACTTTCTTCAGCCTCCCCAGAAGCTCGTTCGCCCGCTCGGTCACGCCCTCCTTGTGCATCTGCACCGGCACGACCATGACCTGGGTCGGCGCGACCTTCGGCGGGAGCACGAGCCCCGAGTCGTCGCCGTGCACCATGATGATCGCCCCGATGAGGCGCGTCGTCACGCCCCACGAGGTCTGGTAAACATAGGAGAGCTTGTTGTCCTTGTCAGCGTACTGTATCCCAAACGCTTTCGCGAAGCCGTCGCCGAAGTTGTGCGAGGTGCCGGACTGGAGCGCCTTGCCGTCGTGCATAAGCGCCTCGATCGTGTACGTCGCCTCCGCGCCCGCGAACTTCTCCTTCTCGGTCTTCTGCCCGCGAATGACCGGCATCGCGAGGAAGTCCTCGCAGAAATCGGCGTAGACGCCGAGCATCTGGATCGTCCTTGCCTGCGCCTCCTCCATCGTGGCGTGGGCGGTGTGCCCCTCCTGCCAGAGGAACTCGCGCGAGCGCAGGAACGGCCGCGTCTCCTTCTCCCAGCGGACGACCGAGCACCACTGGTTGTACACGCGCGGCAGGTCGCGGTAGGACTGGATGTCGTTCTTGTAGAAGTCGCAGAAGAGCGTCTCGGACGTCGGGCGCACCGCAAGGCGCTCCTGCAGCTCGCTGAGGCCGCCCATCGTCACCCACGCCACCTCCGGCGCGAAGCCCTCGACGTGGTCTTTCTCCTTCTCGAGCAGGCTCTCGGGGATGAACATCGGCATGTAGACGTTCTGCACGCCGGTCTCCTTGAAGCGCCTGTCGAGCTCCGCCTGTATGTTTTCCCAGATGGCATAGCCGGCCGGCTTTATGACCATGCAGCCCTTTATGGAGGAGTAGTCTATGAGCTCCGCCTTCTTCACCACGTCCGTGTACCACTGTGCAAAATCGTCCTGCATGGAAGTGATCGCTTCCACCAGCTTTTTCTCCTGT
>JAJQIQ010000124.1:7004-9417 GCA_021199135.1 Clostridiales bacterium
CTGTGCAAAATCGTCCTGCATGGAAGTGATCGCTTCCACCAGCTTTTTCTCCTGTGCCATCTTCTTTCCTCCTGAATCGTAACTTCCCCTTTGTCCCCTGTATCATTTATCTTATGCCATGTGCGGTTTCTTGTCAAGTTTGAGTGCGGTTGGTTAAAAGGAAAAAGGCGGCTCGCGCCGCCTTTTAGGAGAAGGTATTCTTACTATGGGGTATAGTAAAAATTATATAATGTATTGGGGGGTTTTACGGTTATTATAGTACCACGGTTTCCAGTATAAGTGTGCACAAACTTCACAAAATTCTTGTTTGTTTTTTGTGCAAATTGCATAGGTCTCAAGGACTAGTTTAAGAGGGATAATTGAGAGAAAAAGGCGGTGCCGAAGCACCGCCTTTAGGAGAAGGTATTTTTACTATGGGGTATAGTAAAAATTATATAATGTATTGGGGGTTTTACGGTTATTATAATACCACGGCTTCCCCGATAAGTGTGCACAAATCTTACAGAACTTTCATGTGCTTTCTGTGCAAAATTCATAGTACTAAAGGACTAGTTTTTGTGAATTCTCGCAGATTTTTTGTGAAAAATAGGGGCTTAAAATGTGCATTTTGGCAGAAGCCCGATGGCGCCGCAGGTTTGTCAGAGCGCGCCCTCCCTGCCAAACACTGCCGGAATGGTCTTCAATATGATCTTTAGGTCGAGGCCAAGGCTCCAGTTTGCGATGTAATAGCGGTCGAGCTCGACGACTTGCTCGAACTCCACGATGTTGCTCCTGCCGCTGACCTGCCACATGCCGGTGATCCCGGGCTTTATCGCAAGGCGCGAGCGGTGGTGCAGGTCATAGCGCTCCCACTCGTCCACCGTGGGCGGGCGCGTGCCGACCAGGCTCATGTCGCCTTTTAAGACGTTCCAGAACTGCGGGAACTCGTCTATCGAGCAGTCGCGGATCCAATTGCCGAAGCCCTTCTTTACCGTGCCGTCCGGAAGCCTCCTGCAGCCGATGATGCGCGGGTCGTAGTCGAGCTTGAACATTAGCCCGTCCCCGACGCGGTTGTCCTTCATCAGCTCTGCCTTGCGCTCCTCCGCGTCCAAATACATGCTGCGGAACTTGTACAGCTTGAAGCGCTTGCCGTTCTTCCCGACACGGGTCTGCGAGAAAAATATCGGTCCGGGCGACTGGACATAGATCGCAGGGGCTACGAATATGAACAGGATCCCGGTGCACACGCAGCCGAGCATGCCGCCGATGATGTCGAGCAGGCGCTTGAAGAACAGGCCCGTGGCGGTCACGGTGGTCATGCTCGTCGTCAGCACCGTGAATTTGCCCATTTTCTCGACGAACTGCTTCTGCCCGCCGAGCTCAAAGTTCTCGACCAGCTTTATGTGTACGGTCAGGCCCATCTCCGTCAGCTGCGGGAGTATCCGCTCAAGCTCCGGGCTCTTCACCTTGAGGTCGACGAAGACCTCGTCCACCCATGTGCGGCAGATATACTCCGTCATCCCACTCCCGTCCGCGACTATCCGTATTCCGCAGATATCGTCCCCGACCTTTGGAAAACCTCCATCCTGCGGCAGATCCATCACGACGATCCCCGACACCTGGAACATCTCGTAGTTGTGGTGCCTTATGTCGTGCTCCACGTGCCCGAGCTGCTCCATGTCCGTGATGACGAGCGCCGAGTGCAGCTGCCCGGAGTGGATGCGGCTGACGATGAACCGTTTCCAGAGGATGCGGACAAAATATGTGATGACCCCGTATAAAATCGCCGTCAGAAACAGCGTCATGCGGGAGAAATCATCCGCCATCTTCACCGCGAACATGTACAGGACCGCAATCAGCGTCACGAGGATCACATGGCGAAGCGTCGCCGTGAGTTCCTGAACCGAGTCCCTCTTCAACACATTCTTGAGGGTCCTTGCAAAGATGAGCACGCAGATGTCCACCAAAAGGAGCACGATCGCAAAGCTCGCATACACTTGGCTTGAGTATACCATCGGGCTTCCCTGCCATATGAGATATGCCAGGAAAAACGCAAACTCAAGGCAGACGATGTCCCATATTATGAAATCAATGTGCTTCGACCAACTGCTCCGTATTTTTCGATACATTTACCGTCAAATCCCTCTTTACCGTGCTAGAAATTCTTTTTTCAATTTTTTATCATATCACAACAGAATCCTTATGTCTATAATGTAACAAAGAAAATGGAGCCCGGGAAATTCCAGGCTCCATAAAGTCATGTCACGGTCAATGGCAGTTCCCTCGCCATCGGCTTACTGCTTTTTGTACCCGCATTTCGGGCATACGCCGTTCTCGTCAAGCGCAATGCCGCAGAGCGGGCAGCGGTCTATGCTGCGAGACACGTCGTACTCCTGCGACGCGGTGTTCACGCCGCTCTTGAAAGTGATCTTCG
>JAJQIQ010000250.1 GCA_021199135.1 Clostridiales bacterium
TGCCCGAACTGCCCGAGTCCGAACTCCCGGAACTGCTGGAGCCGCTGTCGGAGGCGGCGTTCTCGACCGTGATCGAGGTGCTGGCTCCGTCCACGCTGACCTGGTCGCCGGTCTGGTCGCCGGCGATCGGCGCCGTCACCGAGAAGGTCGCCTTGCCCGCGCCCGACGCCTTGAAGGTCACCGTCGCGCTCGTCGCCGTGTCCGTGCCGCCGTAGCCGCCTATCGTCATCGCGACAGAGCCGGCATTCGCGTTCGCGGTCTCGGAGGCCGAGACGTACGTGAGGATGTCGCTCGGGTAGGTCAGGCTGACCGTCGCGGAGATGCCGCCCGGGACCGTGATCGTCACCGTGACGGAATCGCCGATCTTTACCGACGAGGCGCTGGCCTTTATCGACAGGCTCGCCGCCTGCGCGACCTGGGCGTGGACGATGAGCACGGCCAGCGCCATCGCGACCGCGAATATCCCCGCCAGCAGATGCCCCTTGACCGCCTGTGTTTTCCTGTTCCCTGCCTTTTCCATGATTTTTCCTCTGCCTTTCATGTGTAAAATTTATTCCTGAATTAATTTTATCCCCTTGTCTTAATTAAATCTTGATTATATTTATCTCTTTGCCATTGCGTAAAAATTAAGCCTAAATTTAACTTTGTTTTATCGTCGTGAGCCCGAGCGCGTGGCGGTTTATGTAGATCATGTCGAGGACGTTCACGCCGTCGCCCGCGCGGTTCGCGTCGCCCGCCTCGAGGTAGCAGCCCGAGAGCGACTCGAGCCCCAGCGCGTCGCGGTTCACCTTTATCATGTCGAGGACGTTTATGTCGCCGTCGCCGTTCACGTCGCCGTATATGACGATCCGGACGGTGGACTGCTTGGTCCCGGACGAGTCATAGCAGACGAGCTTGTCGCCGGTGCAGACCGCATCCTTGCTCCCCTTCTCCTTGCCCGACGAGTCGAGGAGCTTCGCGGAGCCCGACGTCGCCGTCACGTTCTTGAGGAGCGTGGAAACGGTCGCCCCGGGGGTGATGCCCGTGACGTACTTGCTGCCTATGCTGTACTTGCTCGATGACAGTCCTGCGGACTCAGCGTCCTCGCTGGCCTCCTGCCGCACGATGGTGATCTTGTACGTCCTCGTGCTCCCGCTGCCGGACTTGCACTTGACCTTGACGGTGTTGGTCCCGACGGAGAGCGAGACGGTGCCCGTGCCTGTCACCGTGGACGTGGAGGCTACCGCCGTCGCAGAGACCGTGACTGAGGAGACGGAGTTGTCCACGATCAGGGAGTAGTCCGTCGTCGCCCCGTCAAACGTCGGGGTCAGCGACTGCCCGGAAACCTCGAGGGTCTTCAGGTAGTTGTTCGGGTTGCCCGTCGCGGTGAATGCGACCGCGGAATCGGGCATGTTTTCATACACGGGGATGCGGAAGACGAAGGCCTGGCTCTTGTCGGAGTAGCCGTCGGCCATCTTCTGCCCCTCGGTGATCGCCGCGGTGACGTTCGTCATGTACTGGTGGGAGTAGAGCGACGCCGTGTAGACGACGTTGAACTTCTCGAAATAGAGCGTGTCCTGGCCCTTGGCGATGTAATTCTCCGCGAGGATCTCCGCCCCGCCCTGGAGCGACTTGTAGCGCGTGTCCCACCCGGCGGACTTGGCGTAGGCGAGGCCGTTTTGGATGACGAGGGCCTGCGACGTGCCGGACGCGCCGACGTTGAAGTAGTTGTAGTAGCCCCAATATTCGTCGGAGTAGGTCCCGGAGATGAGCGCGCTCGTGCCCGCCGTCCCCTGCTCCTGCCGCACCCGCGAGGCGAGGTGGTAGGGGCTGACGCCGGTGGCCTTGCCGATCTCCATGAACGCGTCCGCGTAGGAAAGCGTGGTGCCGTCCGAGTCCTTGACGTCCGTCGCCATGAAGGTGTCGCTTATTATGGATTCGACTCCCGCCCTGTTCTGCGCCGAGCTGTAGCTTAGGCTCTCGAACTGGAAGATGTCGGTGTCGTTCAAGAAATTGCGCGGGTCCATGCAGTAGGCGATGTAGTCCGGGTTCGCCGCGACCCAGGAGGAGCCGTCGTAGATGGTCCAGGTGTTTTCGTACCAGTCGTACGCGCCACTGGCCGTGGATTTTCTCGCGTCATCCCCGCTCTTTGGGACCAGGTTCCAGCCGTTGCGGCTCTCCTGCGCGATGACAGTGTCCCAGTCGAGCCCCGTCTGCACCGCCTCGAAGGTCCACTGCGGGTACTTCTCGTGCAGCGCGACGAGGCTTGGGATGTAGCTGTCCGGGAACCCCGCCGACGCAAGCTGCTTCTCGTAGTCCATCGCCGCGGGGACGCTTGCCGTATGGAATTGGAAGATTTCAAGCACAAGCAGCGAGAACAGTACTGCCCCCGCCGCCATGCGCAATTTAGATATTTGTCTCATAAATCCTATCACTGATCACTGGCCTTAGACCGCGGAGCCATGCTTGAGCTCCTCGAGCACTTCCTTGACCTCGTCCGCCGCCGCGATGACGTTGTTCGATGAAGCCGCGATCTCCTCGGTCGCCGCCGCGAGGTTCTGGATGCGGTTGTTCACGTTGTGGACGATCTCGAGAAGGTCCTTCGTCTCGATCTGGATCCTCTTGACGGACTCGATGACCTTCTGCTGGCTCTCGTTGCTCCGGTTCGCCGTGGACTTGGAGTTCTCGGCGAGGTTGTTGATCTCGTCCGCGACCACCGCAAAGCCCCGGCCTGCCTCGCCCGCGCGGGCCGCCTCGATCGAGGCATTCAGTGCAAGCAAGTTCGTCTGGGAGGCGATGGATACGACCTCCTTATTGTTCTCGCCGAGGCTCTCGACGAGCTCCTCGATCTCCTGCATCGCGGTCTCGAGCCTGTCGCAGAAGAGCTCGACGTCGTTCACGTCGTTAGTGATCGCGGTGTTCTCGAGGGCGTTGTTCTCGTTGCCCTGCGTCATGCCGTTCAC
>JAJQIQ010000233.1 GCA_021199135.1 Clostridiales bacterium
CCACTTCCGACAGCAACTATTCGGTGTTCACGACCGACATCGTCGCGAACAAGACCGGCAGCGGAATCCTGATAAACACGGACGGCGAGCTGGTAGGCATCGTCATGCAGGATTACGCCGCCTCGTCGACGAACACCCTCACCGCGCTCGCGATAGCGGAGCTTGAGCCGGTCATCGACCTGCTGTGCGACGGGAGCGACGTCCCCTACATCGGCCTTGACATCTCGACGGTGACGGAGAAGATCGCAAACGAGTACGATATCCCAAAGGGCGTGTACATAAAGGAAGTCGAGATGGATTCTCCGGCCATGATCGCGGGGCTGCAGAGCGGCGACGTGATCACATCCATAGACGGAAAGTCTGTCATGACTGACAGCGCGTACAGCAGCGAGATCCTTGGGCTGACGCCGGGGGAGACCTATCCGATCACGGTCATGCGCCAGGGCAGCAGCGACTATTCGGAGATTATCTATGACGTGACGGTGAGCACGCTCAAGTGACAAATTTTAAAACAGGAAAGAGGATATTATCATGAAATATATCGAGACATTCAGAGAGGGAGAAAAAATAAACGAGGTTTACCTCTGCAAGTTCCGCCAATCGGCCCTCACGAAGGCTGGAAAGCCGTACGAGAACGTGATTCTGCAGGACAAGACCGGGACGATCGACGCGAAGATCTGGGATCCGTCGTCCGTCGGGATCGACGAGTTCGAGGCGTTTGACTATGTCGCGGTCACCGGCGACGTCACGAGCTTCCAGGGCAACCTCCAGATGTCGATAAGGCGCGTCCGCAAAGTGGACCCGAGCGAGTGCGACCCTGCGGAATATCTGCCGATCACGGACAAGGACATCGACGAGATGTTTGCGGAAATCATGCAGTTCATCGATTCCGTCGGCAACAAGTATCTGAACCCGCTTTTGCACAAATTTTTTGACAACGAGGTTTTCGTGAAGGAATTCAAATTTCACTCCGCGGCGAAGAGCGTCCACCACGGTTTTGTCGGCGGGCTCTTGGAGCACACGCTCTCAGTCACGAAAAACTGCGACTTCTTTGCAAAAAATTATCCGATCCTAAACCGCGACCTGCTCATCACAGCGGCGCTGTTTCACGACATCGGGAAGATGAAGGAACTCTCCACGTTCCCAGAGAACAACTACACCGACCAGGGGCAGCTCATCGGCCACATCATAATCGGGACCGAGTGGGTGGACCATGCGATACGCGAGATCGACGGCTTTCCGAAGGTGCTCGAGACGGAGCTTCTGCACTGCATCCTCTCCCACCACGGCGAGCTTGAGTTCGGTTCCCCGAAAAAACCGTCCATTGCCGAGGCATTGGCGCTATCTTTCGCCGACAACATCGACGCGAAGATGGAGACGATACGCGAGCAGCTCATCACCGTCCCGGAGGGCAACACGGACTGGCTCGGCTACAACAAATTTCTGGAGACCAACGTCCGCCGGACGAGCAGATAAGGTGGGCTTTCCATGAAAAAGAATGACAAAATAGAGCTCACCATCACCGACATGGGCGAGGGCGGAGAGGGCATAGGCCACTCGGAGGGGATGGCCTTCTTCGTAAAGGACGCCGTCATCGGCGACGAGATCACAGCCACAGTCACAAAACTCAAAAAAAATTACGGTTTCGCGCGCCTCGAAAAAATAACTGCGCCGTCGCCATACCGCACGGAGCCTCCCTGCCCCGAGAGCAGGCGGTGCGGGGGCTGCCAGCTCATGCCCCTCTCCTACGGAAAGCAGCTTGAGTACAAGCAGAATAAAGTGAAAAACAGCCTCGCGCGCATCGGGGGTTTCTCCGAGGAGACAATAGATTCTTGCATGACGCCGATCGTCGGGATGGACGAGCCCTACCGCTACCGCGACAAGGCGCAGTTCCCGGTCGGGATTGCCGCGGACGGGAGGCACGTCGTGATGGGGTTTTACGCGGCGCGGTCCCACAGCATAATCCCGATAGACGACTGCCTCATCGGCGCGCCGGAAAACAAATCAATCCTCTCCACGATAAAAAACTGGATGGAGGACTATGGCATACGCCCCTACGACGAGCAGACCGGCGAGGGTCTCGTGCGCCATGTGCTGATAAGAAACGCCGCCTCCACGGGCGAGTTCATGGCCTGCCTCGTGATAAACGGCGACAAGCTCCCGCAGCAGGAGCGGCTCATCGGCAGGCTCTCCGCCATATCGGGGATGGCGTGCATCTCCATTAATAAAAATAAAAAAAATACGAACGTCAACCTCGGGAACGTGACCGAAAACATCTGGGGGCGGGCATTTATCACCGATAAAATTCATGTATTAAAATACAAGGATACCGGCGATGATGAGATAATTAAATCAAGATTTAATTTTTTACAAACTGGCGTAGAGGTAACTTTTCGCATTTCCCCGCAGTCGTTTTATCAGATAAACCCGTCGCAGATGGAAAAATTATATTCCGTCGCGCTCTCTTTCGCGGGGCTTTCCGGAAATGAAATCGTCTGGGACGTCTACTGCGGGATCGGGACCATCTCGCTCATCTTCGCGAAATTTTGCAAATTCGCATATGGAATCGAGGCCGTCCCGCAGGCGGTGAAAGACGCTCGCGAGAACGCGAAATTGAACGGGATAAAAAACGTGAAGTTTTTCGCGGGAAAGGCGGAGGAGATACTGCCGGGGGCGCGGGTTCTGGACCCGAATCCGGAAGAAGCCGATGACAGCGAAAATTATCACGGCGATAATAAACCGGCGGTTGTGAAAATCCCGTCTCCGGATGTCGTCGTGGTGGATCCACCCCGGAAGGGCTGCGACGCGGGCTGCCTTTCCGCAATCCTGCAGGCAAATCCGAAGCGCATCGTCTATGTCAGCTGCGATCCCGCGACGCTCGCCCGCGACCTGCGCATTTTATCCGACGGAGGCTACCGCCTCAGGAAAATTTGCC
>JAJQIQ010000157.1 GCA_021199135.1 Clostridiales bacterium
CTCGAGTGGTACGGCCTGGGCCCGGAGGAGACCTACGCCGACAGGATGCGCGGCGGGAGGCTCGGGGTCTACCGCAATCTCGTGCGGGACAACATGGCTGCGTACCTCGTGCCGCAGGAGTGCGGGAGCAAGTGCGGGGTCAGGCGCGTCAAGGTCAGTGACCTTTCGGGCCGCGGGATGATATTCTTCGGCGACGAGATGTCGGTAAACGTCCTGCCCTACACCCCGCACGAGGTCGAGAACGCGAGGCACGGCTTTGAGCTCCCGCCGGTTCACCACACTGTCGTGCGGATCGCGGATCAGCAGATGGGCGTCGGAGGCGATGACAGCTGGGGCGCGCGGGTGCACCCGGAATACCTCGTGGATGTGAGCCGTCGGAAGGAGTTTACATTCTGGTTCAGGGGCTTCATGGAATAATAAATTAAATTTGGATTTAATATTTGCAAGAATGCTAATGATGGAGGTGTGGCATGGAGAGGAAATTCATAAAAGGCATGGACCTGTCCACGATGCTTGAGATGGAGCGGTGCGGCGCACGCTATTTTGACGGGGGGAGGGAGATGGACATCCTTTCCATCATGAAAAATTACGACGTGGACACGATAAGGCTGCGCATCTGGAACGACCCGAGGTCCGAGAACGGCGAGCCCTACGGCGCGGGGAGCAACGACGTCGCGGAGACGATCGCGATCGGGCAGTGCATGATTTCACCGCGGAATCTCTGAAAAAAATACTTGACGCCGGGGTGAACGTCACGATCGTCCAGGTCGGAAACGAGCTCTCGAATGGGCTGCTCTGGCCGGAGGGCAAGGTGCCAAACTACGACAACATCGTCCGTTTCGTGAGCGCTGGACTTCGCGCCTGCCGCGAGGTGCGCCAGGACATCCCGCTCATGATCCATCTCGACACCGGAGGGACAGGCGGACTTTACGAGGGATTTTCTGCATCGCGTCGCGGGCGTGACGGAGGGGAGAGGTTGCGGCTTCTTCTGGTGGGAGCCTGCGTGGATTCCGGTCCCGGGCTCGGGATGGTCGACCCCGGCGGGACTGGGATATGTCAATGATCCGGGCCCGTGCGGCAACGAGTGGGCGAACCAGACGCTCTTCGACTACGACGGGAACGCGCTCCCGGCGCTGGCTGTGATACGGGACTTTAAGAAATAGATTTTTGAGAAATCCGAGGGTTTCTCATACATATAAAAAATATGGAGGGAACTCACATGATTCAGGAAAATATTCTCGACCTGGTCGACTACGGCATGGCGACCGGCCTCGTCACCGAGGACGACCGGATCTACACGGTAAACCGCCTGCTCGAGCTCTTCGGCGTGGACGATATCGAGGATTCGGTGTTTGAGGCGCAGGCGAAAAAGCCGAAGATGACGCAGGAGAGCGCGGAGGAAAAGCTTGAGGGAATCCTCGACGAGATGATGTCGTACGCTTTCGGAAAAGGCCTCATGGAGGCGGACAGCATTGTCTACAAGGACCTCTATGATACAAAAATCATGGGCTGCCTCATGGCGCGCCCGAGCGAGATCCGCAAAAAATTCTGGGACCTCTACAAGAATGAGTCCGCAATCGCCGCGACCGATTATTTCTACAAGCTCTGCCGCGACAGCAACTACATCCGCAGGCAGCGCATAAAGAAGGACCAGAAGTGGACGACGGACACGGAGTTCGGGACGCTCGACATCACGATAAACCTCTCGAAGCCTGAGAAGGACCCGAAGGCCATCGCGGCGGCTAAGAACGCGAAGCAGAGCGCCTACCCGAAGTGCCAGCTCTGCGCGACGAACGAGGGTTACGCGGGCCGCGTGAACCATCCGGCGAGGCAGAACCACCGCGTGATCCCGGTCACGATAAACGACAGCGACTGGTATTTCCAGTACTCGCCCTATGTGTATTACAACGAGCACTGCATCGTGTTCAATTCAGTCCACACGCCGATGAAGATCGAGCGTACGACGTTCGGAAAACTCTTCGATTTCGTGACGCAGTTTCCGCACTATTTCGTCGGCTCGAACGCAGACCTCCCGATCGTCGGGGGCTCAATCCTAAGCCACGACCATTTCCAGGGCGGACACTACACGTTCGCGATGGCGAAGGCTCCGATCGAAAAGGAGATTTCCTTTGACGGATTCTCCGGCATCAAGGCTGGCATCGTCAAGTGGCCGATGTCAGTGATAAGGATAAGCGGGCCGGACAGGGAGCGCCTGATCGAGCTTGCGGATAAGATCCTCACCAGCTGGCGGGGATACACCGACGAGTCCGCGTTCATTTTCGCCGAGACCGACGGCGAGCCGCACAACACGATAACGCCGATCGCGAGGCGGCGTGGAGACGACTACGAGCTCGACCTAGTGCTGCGAAACAACATCACGACCGAGGAGCACCCCTTGGGCGTCTACCATCCGCACGCGCAGCTGCACCACATAAAGAAGGAGAACATCGGCCTCATAGAGGTCATGGGCCTTGCGGTGCTCCCGGCGCGGCTGAAGGACGAGATGGCGGAGCTTGCGGACGCAATCGTAAATAAAAAAGACCTTCGCGCCACCGACACCTTAAAGACCCACGCCGACTGGGCGGAGGCCTTCATCAAAAAGTACGACTCAATTACTGCTGACAACGTCATGGACATCATCCACGAGGAGATCGGCCTCGTCTTTGCGGATGTCCTTAAGGACGCAGGCGTCTACAAGTGCGACGCCGCCGGCCGCGCCGCATTCACGCGGTTCATCGATGCAGTGAATGCGTAGAGTAGCAAGAAAGTGTAGCAGGGAGGATTCATGGGAAACTGGGAGAATAACGTGCGGCGGGTCGTCCCGTACACACCGGGCGAGCAGCCGCAAAAGCGGACGATGATAAAACTGAACACCAACGAGAACCCTTATCCCCCGGCCCCCGGCGTCTCCGAGGCGCTC
>JAJQIQ010000116.1 GCA_021199135.1 Clostridiales bacterium
CTATAAAAGTGATGGTAAAATGAGAAGGTTATATACAACACTAAGCATAGTACTTACAGCCCTAACGACAGTTTGTGGACAGACACTGAACATCTGCACGGGAAATATTACCACTGCGGTAACCGCCTCATCTAATATAATGACGTATTCTGAAAGCGGTAACGTCCTTACAGTAAGCGGCAAGGCGTTCAATATCTCTGACATTGACAGTATCTATATCGACACCTCAACGGTTGAGGATAACACGATAAACATAACCTACAATGGCGATTTAGCTAAGGTTATTGTTGCGGGAAACATAGCGCAATATCTTACTACCACCATCAACGGTGCCAACGTAACGATATTGCAAAGTGAGGATTTGCCTGATGAGATAACCTACACACTGCAAGGTTCTTCAAGCAACGGCTCTTTCTATATGAACGGAAAACTGAAAGCGTCTGTCGTGCTGAACGGACTTACCCTGAACAGCAACGACAGCGCGGCAATAAACATCCGCGACGGCAAGCGTATTAGTGTGGAACTTGTTGACGGTACAACTACAACACTTTCCGATGCCGCAAACGGCAGTCAGAAGGCTTGCTTCATGGTCAAAGGTCATACTGAATTTAAGGGCGGTGGCTCTCTTTACATTACTGGTAACACTGCACACGCCTTCTGGGGCGATGAGTATGTGCAACTGAAAAAGTCAACCGGCGCAATCATTGTCAACAAGGCAGCAAAGGATGGTTTCAACATCAACCAGTATTTTGAGATGAATGGCGGCACGGTTACAGTAAGTGGTGTTGGTGATGACTGCATACAAGTCTCCATGACAGATGATGAGGACGATGAGAACAATGGACAGGTGATAATCAGCGACGGCACGTTAGACCTTACAGTCACTGGAACAGCCGCAAAAGGAATAAAGAGCGAAAACTCGATGACCATCAGTGGCGGTACGCTGACCATAAAGACTTCTGGCGGTGGCGAGTACGACAGTTCTGCAAGAGATGCGTCAGCGTGCGCTGCTATAAAGGCCGACGGGGCATTGGTGGTATCCGGTGGAACATTCAACCTGAGCAGTACTGGTGCCGGTGGCAAGGGAATCAGTGGAGACAGCGATGTGACTATTAACGGTGGCACAATCAACGTTACTACAACGGGCAAGAAATACACTTACAGCAACAACTACACCTCATCACCGAAGGGTATCAAGGCTGACAATAACCTTTACATCAACAGCGGTACGATAACTGTTACCACATCTGGCGGTGACGGTTCAGAAGGTATCGAGAGTAAGGACTCTCTGATTATAAACGGTGGTGAGGTAATAGTAACCGCATACGATGATGCAATTAACGCAGCCAAGAACATAACGATAAATGACGGTAAGGTTTATGCTTACGCCTCCAATAACGATGGTATTGACTCCAACGGCACATTAGCAGTAAATGGCGGCATCGCCATAGCGTGCGGAACAACGACACCGGAAGCCGGTTTCGACTGCGACACATATACTTTTGCTGTAACAGGCGGTGTGCTGATAGGCCTTGGCGGTGATACGTCAAATCCGACAGCGTCAGTTACTACACAACCGGTAGCCATCGTAAACAATAAGTCATATACATTAGGCAGATACCTTATATTGAACGACGCAAGTGGTAACAACCTCATCGCTTTCTGCATTCCACGAACATACAGCACTGCTTCCCTGTTGATCTCTTGTCCTGACATGACTGTTGGCAGCACATATACTATGAGTACCAATGCCACGGTAACCGGCGGTGACGACTGGCAGGGATATGTTACGGGCGGAACAGTGACCAGCACCGGCTCAACATCATCACTATCGCTTACATCAACAGTAACTGGCTCCTCAACCACATCTGGTGGAACAACAGGCGGCGGTACTATCGGTGGAGGAACAACAACACCTGGAGGAAGTACTGGTGGCGGCACAATACCAGGTGGCAGCACTGGCGGGGGAGCCACTCCAGGCGGCAGCACTGGTGGGCATAACGGCTCTTTCTGGTAAATAAAGCTTCGCAAAAAATAAAAATTCAAATCTCGATAAAACGAGTCTCTACATTCATAATCAAACAATACCTATTAATATGAAAAAGATATCAAAATTGTTTTCCGCTCTGGCACTTGCACTGCTTTTTGCGCCAATAACAGCAAGTGCTGAGACAGTAACGGTATCAGTTACAAACCCAGACAATGTGCAGCGTCAGGAAGTAATCAGTGTTGACGCTCAGCAGGTTTTCTCCAAACTTGGTATAAATCAAGGTGAGGCTATCATAGTAAAGAACGTCTTAGGACAGGAAGTGGCTTACCAGATCACACACGACGGCCAGCTGCTTATCGATGCGGCAGTACGTCCGAAGGGAACTGCGGAGTTTACCATTCAGCAGGGCACACCGAAAGAGATGAAAGTTTTTGTATGCGGTAAGATGTACCCGGAGCGTGTCGATGATGTGGCTTGGGAAAACGACCGCACGGCATACCGTCTTTACGGACCGGCATTGCAGCGCACAGGCGAGCGTGCTTTCGGTATCGACGTATGGTGCAAGAACACCCCTGACCTTGAGGTTGACAAGAGGTATCACACTGAATTGTCAAATCATGCGAAGATTGAGGAACTCAAGGCTGCCGGCAAGGATGACGAGGCTTTTGATGTAGAGGTTGCAACAACCTACCATTTCGACCATGGCTATGGCCTCGACTGCTATAAGGTTGGTCCTTCCCTCGGTTGTGGCACACCGGCATTGGTTGACGATAATGGTATCATCCTTCCTTACTGCTACAATAAGTATGAGATTTTGGACAATGGTCCGCTGCGTTTCACCGTCCAGTTGGAATACAACCCATTCACATACGGCAGTGATGAGAATGTCATTGAGCACCGCCTTATCAGTCTTGACAAGGGCAGCAACT
>JAJQIQ010000105.1 GCA_021199135.1 Clostridiales bacterium
AGCTTCATGTTGTGGCAGACGCAGTCCTTCGAGAGCGGGTAGAACTTCTTGTCCGGGCACTCGAATTTGAGGTGCTCGGCGATGCTGTTCTCGGTTCCTATGATAAACTCCTTCGCGTCGCTCTTTTTCGCGTAGTCCATTATCCCGGTCGTGCTCCCGATGTAGTCCGCCATCGCGCTGACCTCCGGCAGGCACTCCGGGTGAACGAGCAGGAGCGCGTCCGGGTGCGCCGTCCTGGCCGCCTGCACGTCACGCTTTGACATGCGCACGTGGGTCGGGCAGCCGCCCTGGAGGAGCTTTATGTTCTTATCCGGCACCTGGTCTGCGGCCCACTTGCCGAGGTTGCAGTCCGGGATAAAGAGGATGTCCCTGTTGTCAATCTTTTTTACGATCTCGACCGCGGACGACGAGGTCACGCAGACGTCGCAGATAGTCTTGAGCTCCGAGGTCGTGTTTATGTATGCGACGACAGTGAATCCCGGGGAACTCGCCTTCGCCCCCTCGATTAGCTCCACGTCCATCTGCTCCGCCATCGGGCATCCCGCGCCAGAGTTCGAGAGGATGACCTTCTTCTGTGGCGAGAGGATCTTCACCGTCTCCGCCATGAATCGGACGCCGCACATGAGCACGGTGTCCTGCGGGGCCGCGGCCGCCTGCTTGCTCAGGCCGTATGAATCCCCGACATAGTCCGCGACCTCCCAGATGTCGTGGCTCTGGTAGGCGTGCGCCAGTATGCATATGCCGTTTTCCTTTTTCAGCCGGACGATCTCGTCCTGCATCTCCCTTGTAGTCATTTAATTTGCCTCCACTTCTGTCTCCTGCCTGAGGAAACCCTTCTCCCTCCACTTGCCGGACCGCCACCGCAAGCACATCCCTACCGCGCGGATGCACTCGTCGCTCGCGAGGCCGATGTACGCGCCGATGACCATGAGCCCAAGCCGTATCCCGAAAAGGTACGTCCCGCCGACCATGAAGACGTACATGAACGTCGCCGCGAGTATCGTCGGGAATATCGCATCCCCGCTCGTCTTAAGCGCCTGCCCGTACACGAGGTTCGTCACGCGCCCGATCTCGAGGATTATGTCTATCGCGAGGACCTTGCCGACCAGGGATATTATCGTCGGGTCGTCTGTGAAAATCCTCATTATAAGGCCGCTGCTCAGCGTAAATGCGCCCTCGACGATCACCGCGACCACGATGCCGACAATTGCCGCCCTCCTCGTGCCCCTGTCGCAGGCGTCAAAGTCGTGCGCGCCTATCCTCCAGCCGGTCATGATCGCGTTCGCCTGGGCCAGCGCGCCGCCGACGCAGCATGAGAAGCTCGTGATCTGGTTGGCGTACGAGCGCACGGTCACGTTCACTCCCTCCGCGTCCATCTGGTTTAGGAAGCGGATCGTGAGCGTCATCGCGACATTGTAGAGCGCGGTCTCGCACGCCGCCGGGAGCCCCACCCTTATGATCTGCCCCAAGACATTGGTGTTCTTTATCCGGTCAGGATCCTCCTTCGCGTGGACTAGGAGCTGCCCCATGATTATGACGACCACGAGGTTCACGACTCGCGAGATGACCGTCGCCGTCGCGACCCCGCGCACGCCCCAGTGCATGAAGTAGAGGAAAATCGCATTCAAAATAAAGTTCAGCACGTTCGCCGAGAGCGTCGCGATCAGCGGCTGCTTCGTGTGCCCGAACGCCCGCAGGTAGCTCGAGAATATCGGGGTCAGGGCATTTAAGATGCAGGCCCCGCCGACGATCGTGAGGTACGTCCTCGCGTAATCCATCAGCATCGGCGCCACTCCGACGAAATTTAAGATCGCGCCGGAGAAGAAAAACAGTACCAGCGACAGTATCACGCCGATTATCGCGTTGAACACTATCCCGAGCTGCCTCGCCTGGTAGGCCACCCCGACCCGCCCGGCGCCGATGTACTGCGTCATCACCGCGATCATGCCGGAGGTGATTATGTTGAACATTATTATGAATATGCTTATGTATGTGTTCGCCGTCCCGACCGCGCCGACCGCCTGGTCTCCGACCGAGGAGAGCATTAGCGTGTCTACCACGCCCGAGAGGATGAAGCAGAGCTGTTCGAGCGCTATCGGCACGAAAAGCTGCGTCAAAGTCTTCTGTGGTTGCTGTGCCATGAAATTTTATGGCCTCCTACTATTTGTTTTTCATCCACGGCAGGACATGCAGCGGTATGTCAAACAAAATCTTCGCGTTGATGTCACTAAGCTTTATGTACGGGTCGTCCCAGTATCGCGAATCGTAGGAGACCTCGCGGTTGTCGCCGAGCATGAAGTAGCAGCCGTCCGGCACCTCAAACTCCTCGTCGCAGTCCGTGATCACGTCGTCCGAGAGGTAGGCCGTCTCGTCGAGCGGCTCCCCGTCGATGTAGACATTGCCGCCCACGAACGAGACCGTCTCCCCCGGGAGCCCGATCACGCGCTTGCACATCGACTCGTGCTCCTCGCGCGAGTAGAAGACGACAGTGTCCCCCCTCTGCGGGAGGCTGTCGCCCGAGTATGCGAGGCGGTAGGCCACGACCCAGTCGTGCGTCATGTACGTCGGCTCCATGCTCTCCGACGGGATTTTCCCGAGCATGAGGATGAAGCGGAATACGATGACGATGACCACAATGATTACTATGTATATCAGAATCTCAATTGCCTTGCTGAGTGCTGACCTCTCCACGGCCTGCTCTTTGCCCATACTTTAGCCTCTGTGACATTGCTTATTTCCGCTGTTTGATAGAATGATTAAATCAGGATATAATTATTTGAATTCTCCATCCATGCCATCGTTCTGGAGCCTGAAATGCGTAAGCTGCAGCTCGAGCGACTCCGCCCGGTGGGACATCTGCTCGCTCGCCGCCGCGCACTCCTCGCTCGCGGAGGAGTTGGTCT
>JAJQIQ010000206.1 GCA_021199135.1 Clostridiales bacterium
TCTCCATGGACATCCCCGCCATCAGCGACGCGCTCACCGTGCGCAGCGCATCGAGAAACTGCCCCGCGAGCTCATCCTGCACCCGCTGTGCGCCTTTTTTCTTCTCGCGCTTGTACAGGAACACGGCCAAGAACGGGAAAAATATGATGCCCCACACGCTGCTGTAGAAGAGGAACGCGATGAGCGCCGTGATGAGCGCCGCAAGGCCTATGCACTTCCCCCACTCCTTAGGCGTCAGCCGGTAAGTCGAGTAATCCATCGCCCTCTCCCCCTTCCTCAAGCCCCTCGAATTTTTCAAGGAGCCCTGTCTGCTGCAGCTTTTCGCGGTGCAGAAGCCTCCCGGTCTTTTCAAGCGTCCAGTCCGCCCCGTCCGGGACGAGCTTCCAAAGCGTGCGCAACCTTATCTCGCCTTCCTCCATCCCGTCGAGCTCCGCGATCTCGACCACGCGGCGGCTCTTGTCGGGGAGCCTGCCCAGGTGCACGATTATGTCGATGCCCGAGGCGATCTGCTGGCGTATCGCGTTAAGCGGCAGTTCCATGCCCATGAGCACCATCATCTCGAGGCGCCCCAGGATGTCGCGGCACGAGTTGCCGTGCGCCGTTGAGAGCCCGCCGTCGTGGCCGGTGTTTAGGGCCTGCAGCATGTCGAACGCCTCCGCCCCGCGGCACTCGCCGACGACGATGCGGTCCGGCCTCATGCGGAGCGCGGACTTTATTAGGTCGCGCATCGTTATCGCCGCGACGCCCTCCATGTTCGCGTTCCTGGTCTCGAGCCGCACGAGGTTCTTCACGCCCTGAATCTGGAGCTCGGCGGAGTCCTCTATCGTTATGACGCGCTCGTCCTGTGGGATGTACTGCGAGAGCGCATTTAAGAACGTCGTCTTCCCGGAGCTCGTGCCTCCCGAGATCAGGATGCTGTACCGCGCCTGCACCAGGATCTGCAGAAGCTGCGCGGTCTCCTCCGTAAGCGCGCCCTTTGCGATCAGCGCGTCCATCGTGAGCGGGTGCTCCGGGAATTTCCGGATCGTGATCGTCGAGCCGTCTATCGAGATCGGCGAGAGCACTATGTTCACGCGGGACCCGTCGGCGAGGCGCGTGTCCACGATCGGGTTCGAGAGGTTGACGACGCGGTTGTGCCTGCCCACGATCTGCTGGATGACGTCCTGCATCTTGTCCTCGCTCGCGAAGCCCTGGTTCCAGGCGTAGACCCGCCCTGCCTTCTCGTAGAATATGTGCGATGGGCCGTTGACCATGATCTCCGAGACCTCCGGGTCGTCGACGAGCTCCTGCAATGCGTCGAGCTTGCGCAACGAGTTGAACACCTTCCGCTCAAGGCTCACCCTGTCGTGGATCGAGACCTTCTGCCCGTGCAGCATGCGGGCCGCGGTCTCCGATATGAGCTCCTCGATCTCCGAATCCTCCATGTCGCGGGATAGATCCATCTTCTCCAGGACTTCCTGCCTGACCTGCTCGCTGTAATCAACCACAGGCCGCCACCCTCGGGATCATCCCGCGAATCGAGTCGCCCAGCTCGTTCCACTTCCACTGCTCGACAAGCCGCTCGCAGGTCGCGGACGGGCTACCCACGATAGGCACGTCAATCTCGCGGATCTTCCCAACCAGCTCCTCGCCGCCGTGCCTCTCGGCCTCCGACATGAACTCCCTCTGCCGCCACTGCGCCAAGCCCCCGTGTCCCCGCACGAGGTAGACCTCCTGGCAGGCGTCGAGCGCATCGAAAAACCCCATAAATCTTGAACCTAGATTTAATATTATGGTCTGATACCCCATTTCTCGGGACAAAACCTGAATCAAGCTCTGGTATGTGGAGGCGCTCGTCTCGCAGAGGCACTCCGTGTTGTCGGCGGGGTAGACATAGTCCGTGCCGTCCACGTGGCCTATGCACGAGAGCATCCTCCCGGATGAGTACCTGCCGCTCTCCGCCATCACGAGAAGCTCCTCGAGCCCCGCGCTGCCCTCCGTCCCGGCAATCTGCGAGATCCCGCTGTTCTCCTGCAAATCGAGCAGGAGCACGTGCTCGTTCTCGCTCAATATCGAGGCCAGCGTCACCGCCAGCGGCAGCTGATACTCGTTCTCTGAGAGCGAGTACACCGCTAGGGCCCGGGACTTCCTCGTAAGGCCCGTTCCCTGCTGCACGCTTTCAATCTCCTCGCCGACGTGCCGCATTATCTCGTCGACGATCTTATTGACCTCCTGATACTTCTCCACGAAAAACACATCCCCCTCCGGCTCCTGCGCCGGCTCCTCGTCGCACAGGTAAAACACCGCCTTCCCGATGTCCGTCCGAATCTTCTTTACGCCGCAGTCGCCCATGAGGATGGCGTCAAGCCCCTCTGCCGACTCCCACAGCATCTCCGGCTCCGAGAACATGTGCAGTTCCAGCTGCTCCCGGTAATGCTTGGCGAGGCACAGCGTGATCCTGTCGCAGTACTCGTGGTCGGCTATGCACACGCCCAGTCTTATACGATTCATACAACCCCCAATCTGACAGCCAGCAAGCCACCGAGTATCGCGACGGAAAAATGCATGAGGTTCTCCTGCCTGCGCCGCCCCTTGTATGAGACGCGCTGCCCGCGCAGAAGGTCGCCGATATAGTAGAGCGCGCCCTTCATGCTCGAGATGAAATTGCGGTTTAGGATCATCCTCAATGCAGCCAGAACTCCCCCGATCACGAAAGCCGACAGCATGCACCCTGTCAATGTCCTGAAATTTGTAAATGCTCCAATCACGGAAAACAGTTTGATATCTCCGGCCCCAACTGCGCCTACGAGATACAAGAGATATAACACGATAACCGGAAAGATAATATTACCGAGAATCGGTAAGATTCGCGACGCTCCTCCCAAAACAACCCCGAACATCAACGAAAACCCCAGTCCCATGAG
>JAJQIQ010000249.1 GCA_021199135.1 Clostridiales bacterium
CCGAAGTCCACGTCGTCGAAGACGACGTCGCCGGTCAGCTTCACGTAGTCCACGGAGCCGTCCGCCTGGTGCGTGTGCTTCCACGCCCATGTCCCGGTGCGGGCCTCGCTCTCCTTTATCACGCCGTCCTCCTCGGTCGCGTTCACGAGGTTCACGTAGCCCTCATCCGTCTCCGGCTCCTCGTCGAGGAGCGCGAAGATCCTCTCGCAGCCCGCGAGCGCCATGACGATGCTGTTGAACTGCATGCTGATCTGGGAGATCGGCATGTTGAAGCTCTTGTTGAACGTGAGGAAGCTGGCGAGCTTGCCGAGCGTAAGCCCCGCGAAGCCGGTCAGCGCCATGAGACCGCCGACCATCGCGCAGAGCACGTAGCTCAAATTCCCGATCTGCGCGTTCACAGGCCCTAGGGTGCTCGAGTAGAAGTTCGCGTGGTAGGCGCTGTCGTAGAGCTTTTCGTTCAGCTCATTGAAATCCTTGATGTTCTGTTGCTCGTGCGTAAAGACTTTTACGACCTTCTGGCCGCCGAGCATCTCCTCGATGAAGCCGTTCACCTTGCCGAGGTCGTGCTGCTGCGAGAGGAAATACCGCCCGGACCAGCTTGTGAAATACCTCGTCACTATGAGCATGACGACGACCATCACGAACGTGAGCAGCGTCAGCGGGATGCTTAGGACTATCATGCACACCAGCGTACTTACGACGGTGACGACCGCGTTTATCAGCTGCGGGATGCTCTGGCTTATGAGCATGCGCAGCGTGTCGATGTCGTTCGTGTAGACGGACATGATGTTGCCGTGCGAGTGCGTGTCAAAATAGCTTATCGGCAGGTCCTGCATGTGCGAGAACAGCTCGTCGCGCATCGCCCTTATCGTCCCCTGCGAGACGTAGATCATGATTTTCTGGTAGGCATAGCTGCTGACGACCCCGACCGCGTAGAAGCACGCGACCCTCGTTATCGCCCCGACGAGCGCGCTGTAGTCCGCCCTCGTCTGCCCGAGCATCGGCAGGATGTAGTCGTCGATCAGCGACTGCGTGAACATCGTCCCCTGCACGTTCGAAAGGACGCTTAAGAGTATGAATATCACGACGAAAATGAAGTGCACAAGGTAGTGCGACATCACGAATTTCACGAGGCGTAAAAACAGTTTCCCCGGATTTTTTATCTTGGGTCTGGGTCCCTGCGGCCCGCGCGGACCCCCCGGTCCTGGTCCTGGCATCAGTCTGCACCTCCTTCGTCAAAGTCTCCGCTGCCGCCCGTCTGCGACTCGTAGACGTCGCGGTAGATCTCGTTGGTCTCGAGCAAATTCTCGTGCGTGTCGAAGGCATCGATCTTTCCGTCGTTCATGACGATGATCCGGTCGGCGTCCTCCACCGATGAGACGCGCTGCGCGATTATTATCTTCGTGGTCCCCGGGATCGCCTCCTTGAAAGCCCTGCGGATGTTCGCGTCGGTCGCGGTGTCGACCGCGCTGGTGCTGTCGTCGAGAATCAGTATTTTCGGTTTTTTAAGTAGGGCGCGCGCGATGCACAGGCGCTGTTTCTGGCCGCCGGAGACGTTCGTGCCGCCCTGCTCGATGTAGGTGTCATAGCCGTCCGGCAATGCCATTACGAAGTCGTCCGCGCAGGCGAGGCGACAGGCCTCTTTGCACTCCTCGTCGGTGGCGTTTTCATCGCCCCAGCGGAGGTTCTCATATATCGTCCCGGAAAACAGCGTGTTCTGCTGGAGCACGACGGAGACCTGGTTTCTGAGGCTCTCCATGTCGTAGTCGCGGACGTCCCGCCCGCCGACTGAGACCGAGCCGGAGTCCACGTCGTAGAGCCGGCTTATCAGGCTTACGAGCGAGGACTTCGAGCTTCCGGTCCCGCCCAGGATCCCGATCGTCTCCCCGGATTTTATCGAGAGGTTTATGTCGTCGAGCACCGGTGTCTCGGAGGTCTTCGAGTAGCGGAACGTCACGTGGTCGAATGTGATGCTCCCGTCCGCGACCTCGTGGATCGGATTCTCCGGGTTTGACAGTGAGCTCTTCTCGTTTATCACTTCGCTGATCCGTCGCCCGCTCGCGATGCTCATAGAGAGGTTTACGAACACCATCGAGAGCATCATTAGGCTTGAGAGGATGTTCATGCAGTAGGTGAGAAGCGCCATCAAATCGCCCGTCTCTAGGTTCCCGGCGACGACCATGTGCGCCCCGAACCAGCTGATGAGGATGATGCACAGGTATACCATAAAATTCATCATCGGGTTGTTCCACACGACGAGCCCCTCGGCCTTCGTGAACAGCTTGTAGATGTTTGAGCTCGCCGTCTTGAAGCGCGACTTCTCGTAGTCCTCGCGGACATAGGCCTTGACGACGCGGATCGCGGAGACGTTCTCCTGCACGCTCTCGTTTAATTCGTCATATTTTTCGAACGAGCGCTGGAAATATTTCATCGCGGCGACCGATATTATTATGAGGAAAACGCCGAGTATGATGACCGCGACGAGGTAGATCGACGCAAGGCGCGGGCTGATGAAGAACGACATGATCATTGCGCATATTATCGTCGCCGGCGCGCGCATCGCCATGCGAAGCAGCTGCTGGTATGCGTTCTGGATGTTCGTCACGTCCGTCGTGAGCCTAGTCACGAGCCCCGCCGTGCTGAAATGGTCGATGTTTGCAAACGAGAACGTCTGGATGTTCTCAAACATCGCCTTGCGCAGATTCTTGCCGAGGCCCATCGAGGCCCTCGCCCCGAACATCGCCCCCATGCATCCCGCAAAGAGCGATACCAACGCCGTGAGGATCATCCACGCGCCCATCCTGTAGATGTGGGCGGTGTCGCCGGTGTTGACGCCGTTGTTGATGATAGATGCCATAAGCAGAGGAATTATCGTCTCCATCGCCACTTCGAGCA
>JAJQIQ010000184.1 GCA_021199135.1 Clostridiales bacterium
AGGAGGCCGAGGGCCAGGCGACCGCGATCCTCAAGGTGCAGCAGGCGAACGCCGATGCGCTTCGGATGCTCCGCGAGTCCGCGCCGGATGAGGCCGTGCTCACCTTAAAGAGCCTCGAGGCCTTCGAGAAGGCCGCGGACGGCCAGGCGACGAAAATCATCATCCCCTCCGAAATACAGGGCATCGCAGGGCTTGCGAAGTCCGTCGTCGAGACCGTGGCGAAATAATAATCGAAACTAAGGCGACTTGCACCGAAGTTTCTATTATTGGCTGTCAGTCTTTCAGGGAACATCCCGCAGATCAAAAGCGGCGTTGTTCCCTAAATTTTTGCCTACCCGCCATGAATTCGAACAAATGTCCAAATTTTTTCACAAATTTCTTCCTTTTTCCCCACGGATGTGTTATACTACACTAGAGAAAATCTGTTGCATTTCAACGCAACGCATTGCCCTTCTGCTGTGTGGCTATGCCTCTGCGGGCATTGCGGAAGGGAGCTTGTGAGGAGAAATAAGATGAAATCGAAGATAAAGTTCAAGGGGAGGCTCTGGGCGTACCTCGAGCTGCCCCTGATACTTGCCATTCCGATGATCGTCGCGGATGTGATCCTGTGCGTCTACTATCCGCTGGCAGGAGAGGTGGCATCGATATTTACGATAGCTTACATCATCGTGGAGCTCGTGCTCTACTGCACGCTGAGGCCGGTGCTCGCGAACGAGATCGTGAACTTCGCGACGCAGTACGGGACGGTGCAGAAGCGGTTGCTCGAGGAGTTCGAGGTGCCCTACGCGCTGCTCGAGCACAGCGGGCGGCTCATCTGGGTAAACAAACAGTTCACGGAGCTCACGGGCGCGGGGAAAAATTACCACAAGCCGGTGTCCGCCCTGTTCCCGCCGCTGACGCGCGAGCTGCTGGCGAAGGAGGGCGGCGGCAATGGCCTCTTGGTCGAGAAAGACAATAGGAAGTTCCGCGTCGTGATAGACCGCATTGCTTTCGATGCGATCGCCGGTGAAGGCAAGACGATAGAGGCGGACGACTCCGACGAATTTTTGAACGCGCTCTACCTCTTCGACGAGACGGAACTGCAGGCGGTTCGACAGCAGAACGAGGAGCAGAAGCAGGTCGCGGCCCTCGTGTACATCGACAACTACGACGAGGCGCTCGACAGCATCGAGGACATGAAGCGCTCGCTTCTCTCCGCGCTCATCGACAGGAAGGTGACGCAGTACTTCACGAAAATCGACGCGCTCGTGCGCAAGATGGAGAAGGATAAATATTTTGTCGTCTTCAAATACAAATACCTCCAGCAGATGATCAATGACAAGTTCAGCCTGCTCGAGGACGTCAAGACCGTCAAGGTCGGCAACGAGATGGCGGTGACGCTGAGCATCGGCATCGGAATCCGTGACGATTCCTACATCGCGAGCTACGAGCAGGCGCGCGCGGCGATAGACTTAGCACTCGGGCGCGGCGGCGACCAGGTCGTCATCCGCGAGGGCGAGGAGATCTCATACTTCGGAGGCAAGGCGAAGGAAGTCGAGCGCACCACCCGCGTCAAGGCCCGCGTCAAGGCGCACGCATTGCGCGAAATCATGGAGACGCGCGAGAACGTCCTCATCATGGGACACAGCATCTCGGACATCGACTCGCTCGGCGCAGGCATCGGAATCTTCTGTGCGGCGCGCAACATCGGCAAGAAGGCGCAGATTGTCGTGAACAACCCGACCACGTCGATACGCCCGCTGATGGCGATGTTCTCGCCTGAGAACGGCTACCCGGAGGATCTCTTCATCGACAGCGATATGGCGCTCGTGATGATGAGCCGGAACACGGTCGTCGTCGTCGTGGACACGAACCGCCCGAGCTACACGGAATGCCCACAGCTCCTCGAGCGCGCGGAGTCCGTCGTCGTCTTCGACCACCACAGGCAGGGCAGCGAGGTCATAAAGAACCCGCTCCTGTCATACATCGAGCCCTATGCGTCGTCGGCCTGCGAGATGGTCGCGGAGGTGCTGCAGTATTTCCAGGACGGAATCAGGCTCACCCCGTCGGAGGCTGACTGCATCTACGCCGGGATTTTGATAGACACGAACAACTTCATGACAAAGACCGGCGTGCGCACGTTTGAGGCGGCGGCGTACCTGAAGCGCTCCGGCGTGGACGTCACGCGCGTCCGCAAGATGCTCCGCAACGACATGGCCTGCTACAAGGCGCGCGCCGAGGCGGTCCGCCACGCGGAGGTCTATCAGGGCGCGTTCGCGATCTCGGTTTGTCCGGCCGATGGGCTCGAGAGTCCGACCGTAGTCGGGGCGCAGGCGGCGAATGAACTGCTCAATATAATAGGAATAAAGGCATCTTTCGTCATGACCGAGTACGCGGGGAAGATATACATAAGCTCCCGGTCGATCGACGAGATAAACGTTCAGCTCATCATGGAGAAGCTGGGCGGCGGCGGCCACCTGAACGTCGCGGGGGCGCAGCTTACCGGCTGCACGATTGAGCAGGCGAAGTACAAGATCATGAACACGATCGACACGATGCTGAGGGAAGGAGAGATAACGCCATGAAAGTGATACTTTTGGAGGACGTGAAGTCGCAGGGCAAGAAGGGCGACGTCGTAAACGTCAGCGACGGCTATGCGAGGAACATGCTTTTCCCGAAGAAGCTCGCAGTCCCGGCCGACGCCAAAAATTTAAACGACCTCAAGCTTCAGCACCAGCGCGCCGACAGGCAGGCGGCGGAGAACCTCGCGGCGGCCAAGGAGCTTTCGGAGAAACTGGAAAACACGACCGTCGAGGTGAAGCTCAAGGGCGGCGAGGGCGGCAAGGCCTTCGGCTCCGTCTCCGCAAAGGAAATTGCGGTGGCGCTCAAGGAGCAGACCGGAATCGACGTCGACAAGAAGAAGATGCACCTCAAGGAGAACCTCAAGAACCTCGGGAGCTACGACGTTCCCGTGAAGCTTCACCCGCAGGTGACGGCGAAGCTCACCGTGCGCGTCACAGAGGGGTAGGAGGGCAGGCCCGTGGACGAGACTCTGATCAAACGCATTATGCCGAGCAGCATAGAGGCGGAGCAGTCCGTCATCGGCTCGATGATAATGGACCGCGACGCGATCCTGACGGCGATGGAGATGCTGCAGAAGGAAGACTTCTACCAGCAGCAGTACGGCGTCGTCTTCGAGGCGATGGTCGAGCTGTGCAACGAGGGGCAGCCGGTCGACCTCATCACGCTCCAGGCGCGCCTGCGCGAGAAGAGCGTCCCCGAGGAGGTCTCGAGCCTCGAGTACGTGGGCGAGCTCCTTCGCGCGGTGCCGACCTCCGCGAACGTCAAGTACTACTGCGGCATCGTGCAGGAGAACTCGATGAAGCGCAAGCTCATCCGCGTGATGGAGTCGATCGAGAACGAGTGCTATGCCGGGACCGAGCCCCTGCCGCAGATCCTCGAGAAGACGGAGCACGACGTCTTTGAACTTCTCTCGTCGCGGACGGGGAGCGATTTCGTCCCGATAAAGCAGATCGTCATGGACGCGCTCGAGCGCGTGGAGAAGGCGTTCCGCCAGGCGGGGACCGTGACGGGGCTCCCGACGGGATTCCTCGACCTCGATTACAGGACGGCGGGGCTTCAGCCCTCGGACCTCATCCTCATAGCCGCCCGTCCGTCGATGGGGAAGACCGCCTTCGCCTTAAACATCGCCGAGTACCTCTCGTTCCGCAAGGACTACACCTGCGCGGTGTTCTCGCTCGAGATGTCGAAGGAGCAGCTCGTGAACAGGCTCTTCGCGATGGAGGCGCATATCGACGCGCAGGGGCTTAGGACCGGCAACCTCACCGACACCGACTGGGAGAAGCTGGTCGAGGGCGCGGGGATCATCGGAAATTCAAAATTGATTCTGGACGACACGCCGGGGATAAGCGTCCCCGAGCTTCGGAGCAAGTGCCGCAAGTACAAGCTTGAGCACGGGCTCGACATTGTCATAATCGACTACCTGCAGCTCATGTCCGGAAGCAGCAATCGCATGAACGACAACAGGCAGCAGGAGATCTCGGAGATTTCCCGATCGCTGAAGGCGCTCGCTCGCGAGCTGGGCGTGCCGATCGTCGCGCTCTCGCAGCTCTCCCGTGCGGTCGAGCAGCGCCCGGATCACCGCCCGATGCTCTCGGACCTGCGCGAGTCCGGCGCGATCGAGCAGGACGCAGACGTCGTGATGTTCCTCTACCGCGACGACTATTATAATAAAGATACGGAACTCAAGGGCATCGTCGAGGTCATCATCGCCAAGCAGAGGAACGGCCCTGTCGGCACCATAAACCTTGCGTGGCTGCCGGAGTACACGAAGTTCGCAAACCTCGAGCATTGAGAAAAATGATATTTTACTTGAATTTCACAGCGTTTTGTACTATTATACCTTTAAGCCGCTTGCGGCGAGACATCATATATATAAGGAGGACATTATCATGGCATACGTAATCTCTGATTCATGCGTGAGCTGCGGCACCTGCGCTGGCGAGTGCCCGGTAGGAGCTATCTCCGCCGGTGATTCCCAGTACGTAATCGACGGGTCTGCTTGCGTGGACTGCGGCACATGCGCGGGCGCTTGCCCGACGGGAGCGATCTCTCAGGGTTAATTCCCACTTGTCCGGTTGCGGGCAGAGGAGGCGGACGTGTGACGGCTTTGCGGCTGTCGCAGGTCCGTTTTTTCTTGCATACTTCCAATAAATTAAATTGTGATTTAATTTTCTTCCGCATATGTGCAACAAAATTTTTCAGTTTAGTTTGAGTTTATATTTCAGATTTATACTCTCTCTCAATCACCCCGAATGGGGAAAAATGGGAAGGAGAGAGAGGAAGAAATGCTTAGGATTTTCAAGAATCTGGACAAGAAGGACTGGCTGCTGGTGATTCTGGCCATAGCGCTCGTCTTCTGCCAGGTCTGGCTCGACCTGAAGCTCCCGGACTACATGTCACAGATCACGGTGCTGGTCGAGACCGAGGGCAGCGCGATGAGCGAGGTGCTGACGGCGGGCGGCAAGATGCTGCTCTGCGCGCTTGGCAGCCTGCTGACGGCGGCCTGCACGGCGGTCGTCGCGGCGAGGATCGCGTCCGACTTCTCCGCGGACCTGCGCTTGAAACTGTTTGACCGGGTGCAGGCGTTCTCGATGGAGGAGATCGGGCGGTTCTCGACCGCCAGCCTCATCACCCGCTCGACGAACGACATCACACAGGTGCAGATGCTCATCGTCATGGGCGTGCAGGCGATCATCCGCGCCCCGATCATGGCGGTCTGGGCTGGAATCAAGATTGCAGGCAAGGGTTTCGCGTGGACGATGGCGACGGTCGTCGCGATCATCGTGCTCCTCGGCGTGGTCGTCATCTGCGTGTCAATCGCGATGCCGAAGTTCAGAAGGCTGCAGATGCTCGTCGACGACGTAAACCGCGTCACGAGGGAGAACCTGACCGGCCTTAGCGTCGTCCGCGCCTACAATGCGGAGAACGTGCAGGAGAAGAAATTCGACGACGCGAACAACGAGCTGACAAAGACGAACCTGGGCGCGATGCGCGTCATGGCGTTCATGCGCCCGACGATCACGGCGGTCATGAGCGGGCTCACGCTCGCGATCTACTGGATCGGCGCGGTGATTATCAACCAGGCGGAGCTGACGGACAAGATGACGCTGTTCTCAAACATGGTCGTCTTCTCATCATACGCGATGCAGATGGTCATGGCGTTCATGATGCTTATCATGGTATTCATCATGCTGCCGCGTGCCTCAGTATCGGCGCGCCGTATCATGCAGGTGCTCGACACTGAGCCGACCATCGTTGACGGGGCGGGAGCAAAGCCCGCAGCGGGTTGCGTCGGCGAGGTGGAGTTCCGCAACGTCTGCTTCCGCTATCCGGATTCCGATAGGAGCGGGGACCATGGCCAGGCAGACGAGAACGTGCTGCACAACATAAGTTTCTCGGCCCACAAGGGCGAGACGGTCGCGCTCATCGGGGCCACCGGCTGCGGCAAGAGCACGGTCATAAACCTCGTGCCGCGATTCTATGACGCGACCGAGGGCGAGGTGCTCGTCGACGGCGTGAACGTGAAGGACTACACGCAGTACGACCTGCACAACAAGATCGGATACATATCACAGAAGGCGCTGCTGTTCACGGGCACGGTCAAGTCCAACATCGCCTTCGGAGACAACGGCAAGAACCAGATGCTCGACGAGGACGTCGTAAGCGCCGTGAACACCGCGCAGGCGGCGGAGTTCGTCGAGAAGCTCGAGGACGGCTACGACGGCTATGTGGCGCAGGGCGGCTCAAACTTCTCGGGAGGCCAGAAGCAGAGGCTCTCTATTGCCCGCGCAATCTGCAGGAAGCCTGAGATCCTCATATTTGACGACTCGTTCTCCGCGCTCGACTACCGCACGGACCGCGTCCTCCGCGACGCATTGAAGCGCGACTGCGCGGACGCGACGAAGATCATCGTCGCGCAACGAATCGGAACCATCAGAAACGCCGACCGCATCATCGTCCTCGAGGACGGCAAGATCGCCGGGATCGGGACGCACAACGAGCTTATGAAGAACTGCGAGGTTTACCAGCAGATCGCATACTCTCAGTTATCGAAGGAGGAATTGGCATGAGTGAGGAAAAGAATTACAGCACGCCGCCAAGGCCGATGGGAGGTCCGATGGGAGGCCCCGGAGGACGGCGCGGCAACGGCGAGAAGGCGAAGGATTTCGTCGGCACATGGAAAAAATTGCTCCTCTTCGCGAAGGCATACTGGCCGCTGATGATAATCGCCGTCATCTGCGCGATCGGCGGCGTGGTGCTCACGCTGCTCGGCCCGGACCGGCTGTCGCAGATAACCGACCTCGTCACCGACGGGCTTTTGACCGGGATCGACATTGACAAGGTCGTAAATATCGCGATGACGCTCGTGGTATTCTACATATGCAGCTTCGTGTTCACCTTGGCGCAGGGGCAGCTCCTCGTCACGGCGGCGCAGGCCATCGCAAAGAAGCTGCGCGGCTGCATATCGGTGAAGATAAACAAGCTGCCGATGTGGTTTTACGACAAGACGAGCACCGGCGACGTGCTCTCCCGCGTGACGAACGACGTGGACATGATCGCGCAGTCCTTAAACAACAGCATCGGCACGCTAGTGACGGCGGTGACGACGCTGGTCGGATCGCTCATCATGATGCTCGCGACGAACCTCATCATGACGGCGACCGCGATCGTCGCGACGCTGATCGGCTTTGCGATCATGCTCGTGATCATGGGAAATTCCCAGAAATATTTCGCGCGCCAGCAGCGCCACTTGGGCGAGATCGAGGGCATCGTCGAGGAGGTCTACTCCGGCCACACGGTCATCAAGGCCTACAACGGCGAGGAGAACGCCCGCAGGGATTTCACCGACGTCAACAGGAAGCTGCGCAGCAGCGCGTTCCGCTCGCAGTGCCTCTCCGGAATGATGATGCCTGTGATGATGTTCATCGGAAACTTCGGCTACGTCGCGGTCTGCGTCGTCGGCGCGGCATTGGTCATGAACGGGAGGATCTCGTTCGGCGTCATCGTGGCGTTCATGCTCTACATCCGCTACTTCACGCAACCGCTCTCGCAGATAGCGCAGTCGATGCAGATGCTCCAGTCTGCGGCCGCGGCCGCGGAGCGCGTGTTTGAGTTCCTCGAGTCCGAGGAGATGGAGGACGAGAGCGCGAAGCCCCAGAAGCTCTCCGACGTCAAGGGCAAGGTCGAGTTCGAGCACGTCCGCTTCGGCTACGAGGGTACGGACCGCATCATAATCCACGACTTCTCGGCTGTCGCGGAGCCCGGCAAGAAGGTCGCCATCGTAGGGCCTACCGGCGCGGGCAAGACGACGCTCGTCAATCTGCTCATGCGCTTCCATGAGCTGAACGACGGCGTGATAAAGATCGACGGAGTGCCGACCATCGACATGAAGCGCGAGGAAGTGCACGACCAGTTCTGCATGGTATTGCAGGATACATGGATTTTCGAGGGCACGATCCGCGAGAATTTGGTCTACTGCGAGGACGGCGTCACCGACGAGAAGCTGGATGAGGCTTGCCGCGCCGTCGGCCTGTACCACTTCATCCATACGCTGCCGCAGGGCTACGACACCGTGCTCAACGACCAGCTGAACCTCTCGCAGGGGCAGAAGCAGCAGTTCACGATCGCCCGCGCGATGATCGCCGACAGGCCGATGCTGATTTTGGACGAGGCGACGAGCTCCGTCGACACGCGCACCGAGCAGAAGATCCAGAGCGCGATGGACGAGCTCATGCAGGGGCGGACGTCGTTCGTCATCGCGCACCGCCTCTCCACCATCAAGAACTCCGACCTCATCCTCGTGCTGAATAATGGCGACGTGATCGAGAGCGGGACGCACGACGAGCTGATGGCGCAGAACGGCTTCTACGCGAACCTGTACAACAGCCAGTTCGAAAGCAGCGCTGTGGAATAAAGGAGGGCAATGATGAAATACAAATATATCACGATTGAGCGCGAGTACGGGAGCGGCGCCACCCGCATCGCGGAGGAGCTCGGGAAGAAGTGCGGAATTCCGTGCTACGGCGAGGAGATCCTCGAGATCGTCGCCAAGGAGAACGGCACGACCGTCGACCGCATAGAGCAGTACGAGGAGCACGCGTCAGGCAGCTTCATCTACTCAATCTACATGATGTCAAAGCTCACGCAGGGCGAGGCGGACCTCTCCACGAGGGAGGGCGACCTGCACCTTGCGGAGCAGAAGGTGATAAGGCGGCTTGCGGGCGAGGGCTCCGCAGTCTTCATCGGCCACTGCGCCGACTCCGCGCTCGAGGACAGGCAGGGCGTGCTGCGCGTGTTCATAAAGTCCGACCACGATGACAAGATAAGCCGCTGCATAAAGGAGTACGGCATCCCCGAGCGCGACGCCGAGACGGTCGCCCGCCGCTTCGACCGCAAGCGCGCGAACTACTACCAGATCAACACCGGCCTCAAGTGGCACGACGAGCGCAACTACGACATCATCCTCGACAGCGGCAAGCTCGGCATCGACGGTTGCGTCGCCGCCCTGAGCGGGCTGCTGGGGAAATAAAGTAAAAATTTTCTCTTGCAATCCTCCTTGTGCTGTGTTACAATGCAAAGCACATGAGGGAGTAGTTGGCACCTTACCTTTGGTGGTGCAAGTCAACACACTGATTCCCGCGAGGGGATCTGGCTTGTATGAAATAACGAGACTCATGTATGGCAGTTGCTGCCATACATGGGT
>JAJQIQ010000172.1 GCA_021199135.1 Clostridiales bacterium
GCTTTACGAAGGACAGCCCCGCCTTCTCCAGCGAGTCCGCCTGCGTCGCGGAACTGATGAAAATGTATATGAAATTGACAAATCCCGCGCCATGCACTTTGCTGCATGGCGACGGGGAGACAGTGTGAACGCAACAAATCAGCACCCACCTCGCCGTAGGCGAATCGGAATGTGGGTGCTGCTCGTCTGCGATAAGCAGACGATGTATCAGAATCTGACGAAATGAACGCAATATAGCGCCCGCTCACAATCCTTGGCAGGGGGTGTGAACGTGCCCGAGCTGCGCTCGACCACCAACGCACCGGTCCATGCCGAGAAGCGCTGACGCACTTGGGACCGGTGCTGGAGCGAGCCGCTGGAAATCATATATGCATCGTCCTGCTGTGAAGCGGATGCTTTTCATCGAGGAGGAGATGTGCGCAGAGACTTTGTCAGCCTCTTCGGTGCAATCGCCTTCGCTGTGGGAGGGATTCTCCTCATAGTTGCGGAAAAACTAAAGGACTTGCACCAATACCTCTTCAAATCGCGCTCTTATCACGGCATTGTAAAAATCTTTCTGCGTCTGCGACAGCACGAAAATCCCGTCAATCAGCGCCTCTATCTGCGGGAGGGACTTACGGATTTTCGGGACATTTCTTCTGACAGCTTCAGTGCAGTTCTCATATTCCTTCCCCAAAATCAAATGATACGGATTTATGGCCTTCCCGTCTACCTCAAATATGCAGCGTCTGCCGTTCCACGCCTCTGTCTTAAATTTCTCATCGTCGGCCATTACACTTTTTATTTTTTCGTCATCCCATTTCGCGTTCAGGCAGTTGCCGTTGTCGTAGACCGGAGAAATTTCCGCGCCTCCGTCCGCGCAGACGACGATGCCCCAGTTGCCGTTGTTGCGGTCCGGGTTTCCGATCAGCGCATCCACAACGAACATATCCCAGAAATGCTCCATAAGGCCCGGCACTTCCGCAAGCCTCGGATGCGTCTTTATCGTATCGATAACCTCGCGCAGATCCGCGCCATGCTCCGTGGAAGACGAACCGCTAGTGAGCGACGGGGTCTCGTTCGTGACGAGGATTTTCTCGAACTCGTACAGCCTGTCCCCGGGCTGCAGGAAATCCTTGCAGGCGACGACGGTCTTTCCGTTCCTCGTGCCGAGCAGCGTCTCGTGGACGTCATACCCCAATATCGCATAAATATGCGAGTCAATGTACTCGCAGACAGGGCTGTTCGAGTAGCTGAGGACAGTATTTTTCATCTGCCTCACCTTGAGGTTCTGCGGGAACTTCAGCAGATAATTCTCCCCCTCATAGGTGATCCCAATCTTCTGCCCGGACCGTCCGCCGTACATTCTCCAGTTTTGTTCGTAATTATCAAAATTGTGCAGGTGCATGTAGTGCCTCCCGACTCAATATGCGAGCATCCTCTAGCCGCTCATATGATAAGTGTATCTCACGGCATATTTAAAGTCAACGAAATACCTAATTTATGTCACTCCTGGCCCCTGCACTTTTTCCTGAATTTCCCTCGCGCAGTTTAAAAACACCGGGGTCTGGCTCGCGATGAACGTCCGGCGGCTGTAGGCGTAATTTATGACCATGAGCACGTCGTCATCGTCGAGGAGAATATTTTCGTCGTCGTCGACATATATTTTATTCAATGTCAAATCTTCCTGCTGGAAAATGTTTTCGCAGAGGGAAATAAATGCGGTATTTTTTTCGTTTGCGGATTTCTCCTTCCCCGTGACCAACTCCCCGTCAATATAAATCTCCGCATCGGGCTTGTATTCCAATATATGTTCCGCAAAGCTCGCCGCGACATTCCCGCGCCCGTTGCTCTCGATGCAAAAAGTTTGGTTAGTTACAACTAACCGCTTCAAATGTTTGTCTTTCCTGTCGATGTCGAAGATCTTTCCGTCGGTGGCCTTGCCCATGCGGCAGTGGAGCGCGTCGTCGTAGGCAAACATGACCGTCTTCATCTTGTTCTCCTCGTCGCGGTAAAGCCCCTCGTAGATTATCTCGAAGATGCTCGAGAGGAACGTGTTGCACATCCGCGGCAGCTGGCTCGGCTTCGTGTACTTGAGGAAGAACACGATCCAGTTGCGCCATGCGTAATATGTGGCGAAGGTGTTGACGCTCTCCTTCTTTGCGCCCATCGCATGGGCGACAATCGACGAGCCGACCGACGCGACGCGGTAGCCCGCGAGGTTGCAGCGGATTCCCCACTCGGTGTCGTCCCAGTAGAGGAAATTCTCCTCGGGCATCGAACCAATCTTTTCAATCAGCGACGACCGCACGAGTACCGAGCACGCCGCGACCGCGTCCGAGTACACGACGTCCGGCATCTCCGACGTGGTGACGCAGCCGAGGTATTTCGCCTCCATGCAGAAGTTCTCGAAGTCGACCGTCAGCCCGAACTGCTGCACGACATCGGTGTCGTCCATGTTGACGACCTTCGACCCCGCCATCCCGACCTCCAGGTGCCGCCCCATGAAATCCTCCAGCTCGCCGAGCGCGTTCTCGTCGACGAGCACGTCGTTGTCGAGGCACCAGACATATTCGTAGCCGCGCTTCACCGCCTCGCGAATCCCCGTGTTGAATCCGCCGGAGCCGCCGAGGTTCTCCTCGTTGACGAGCAGCGTCACCTTGTCGCCGTACATCTTTCTCACCCGCTCGACCGAGTCGTCCGTCGACGCATTGTCCACGACAAAAATGTCGAAGTCGTCCGCCTTCGACTCAATCACGCTCTGTATGCAGTTCACAACAAAATCCGCCTTGTTGTAGTTGCAGATGACCGCCGCCGTCCGTTTCATGCCCTACCTCCCGAATGTTTCACGTGAAACATTTTTGCAATTCCTTCGCGTTCCTGATTCTCTAATTT
>JAJQIQ010000024.1 GCA_021199135.1 Clostridiales bacterium
AAGACCATACACGAATACGGCATCTCGTTTTACAGGAAGGGCTGCCGGGTGGCGACGAAGGAGTAGCACTATATTATGACGAGGATTTAATATGCTGAGGACATTTCAAAAAGAAAAATTATTAAATTTGATCGATCTGCTGGGGCAGCTGCACACAGTGTTCAGGGAGTGGGCAGACGGCTCCGGGGCGCAGTGCGATCCCGCGGACGCGGAGGGGACAGTTGCGGACTGCCAGGCGGCGGCGATCGCGATAGGCACGACGATTGAGGAGCGCGTGCCCGAGCCAGGCGATGCGGTATCCATTTTGGAAAATTACTGCGAGAAACTCTACGCATTTTCACAGGGAGAGAAGACTGGGCAGGCGATCGATGAGCTCGACGCGCTGCTGGGCGACGCGAAAGATCGCATCGAGGAGTTTGGTGTCGGATATCAGGTGGTGTTCATGCCGTACAAGGCGCAGATGTGGGACAGCCTGGAGAGCATCTGGAGGGCGGCGAAGGCCGACCCGCGGTGCGAGTGCCTGCTGGTTCCGATTCCGTACTATGAGTATGAGGAGGTGGGGAATATTCAGCGCGGCACGCTCTGCTGCGACAGGGATCTCTTCGATGAGGAATTTGATGCGCTGGATTACCGCGGCTACCACATCGAGCAGGAAAAGCCGGACGCAGTCTATGTCCACAACCCGTTCGACGAGTACAACCGCGTGACGGGCGTCCTTCCAGAATATTATTCCAGAAATTTAAAAAAGCACACGAAGCTCCTCGTATACTCGCCGTACTATGTGAACGGAGGGCAGGTGACGGCGCATTATATAGATTTGCCGTCGAATGATTCGTTTGATTACATAATTGCGCAGTCGGAGTTTTCCAAGACCTTCTACGAGGGGCGCAGGTGCTATGGGAAAGTGCTCCCGTTCGGCTCGCCAAAGATTGACAATGTCATAAGGATGAGCAAGGACAAGCCGCCTTTGCCAGCGGACTGGGAGCCGATTTTGGCAGGCAAAAAATCGCTGATGCTAAACACCAGCATAAATTGTTTCCTTCGTCAGGGAGAGACATATCTGGCCAAGCTCAAGAATATGTTTGAGTGGTTTAAGGGCAGGGACGACGTCGCACTCATATGGCGGCCGCATCCGCTGCTGGAGTCCACGATAAAGTCGATGCGCGGGAACATGCTTGAAAGGTATCGCGAGCTCGTGGATTTCTTTGAGAGGGAAAAAATCGGGGTGCTCGACCGTACGCCCGATGTCACGGCTACGGTGACGATCTCCGATGGCTATATCGGGGAACAGGCATCCTCCGTCACGAACCTTTTTGCCGCAGCCCTCAAGCCGCTTTTTATTTTAAACAATACCATATACGAGGATGTGCCCGAGGAGAACCGGGCGGCCTTTGGCTTCAGGGACATGGTGAAGGTGCGTGGGAAATGGTACTTCACCGCCATGGGCGGCATGTACGCCATGAATGGGGATTGGTCAAACATACACTTGGAAAAAGAGTATGATTGGAGTTATTTTTATTGCAATCCTTATGCCGGAAACATGGAAGTGCTGGGCGATGAGATTTTCCTTTCGCCAAACATTGCATCGACTGCAATGTCGTACAACGTGGTGACAAAGAAATGGAAAAAACATTTCAGCCACCCGCAGGGACACCGCCTGTCCTGCCACAGGATACTCCGGCACAAGGACACGCTCATCTACCTTCCGGTCAGCGACAGGCTGCTGACGTTTTACGACACGAAGAAACCGGCGGTTGAGATTAGGGAGGACTGCGTGCTGGCGCTTATGAAGGGGGAGAACAGCGACGGCAAAATCTCCGTCTCCGCGGGCTGCGTGTTCCGCGATGACCTGTATCTGGTTGCGGAATATGCAAACCGCGTGCTCCGCATGGACATGCAAAATAAAACCTATAAAGTGACGGAAGTCGGGGAGAAGGAATACGGATACACCTCCATAATTGCCGATGCGGACGGAATTTGGCTTGCGGAAGCGAAGACGGGAAAAATAATTCACTGTGGCCTTGATTTTTCCATAAAAAAAATATGCGAGATGCCCGAGGGATGGTCGTGCTGGACGGCGGCCAATGGCATATGCCGGGCGTTCGGGCGACTCGTCGATATGGGCGACTGGATCGTGGCGGTCCCGGTGCTCTCGAACTGTGCCGTGAGGATAGGGAAGAAATCCGGTGAGTGCACATTGCTTGCGCCGGAGTTCTTTGATGGAATCGACAGGGTGCGCAATGGCTATGATCCAAAGTCGGGCGTGCCCGTAGAGCGGCAATCCAAGAAGATGGATGCGACGCATATCATGTTGAAAATTCCGAATTTCGACGAACGCATCGCGATAGTGGATGTGACCGACGGGACATACGAGGTGGTTTATCCGCACGTCGACGGGGAGACTTTTGAGAGGTGGACGCGGGACGACGGCTTCGGCAAGGAATTTTTTGCCGGGCTTTTCGCGAGGCGCGAGAGCGCACTGTTTACGCTCGGAGGATTCGTTGACGACCTCGCAAACGACAGGCTCGGCCCTGCGATGGAGCGGCAGCGGAGCGAAATCAGCAACATCACGTGCAATTTCGACGGCACCTGCGGCGAGCACGTGCATGAGTTTATCATGGGAAAACTTGAGGAAAACAATTGACAAGTCATCCAAAGGGGGATAAAATAAGACATTATTTATTCATGAAAAAGGAGACAGATCATGGGATACATCGAGAAAGAATTTTTGAAGTTCATGGAGAAATTCGACAGTTGCCCGTTTGCGATTACGCTAGACGGCGAGGAGCACATTATCGGCGAGGGCGAGCCGGAGTTTTCGGTGATCTTCCACAAGACGCCGTCGGTCG
>JAJQIQ010000061.1 GCA_021199135.1 Clostridiales bacterium
GACCTACACGATCACGGTCACCCGCGCCGCGGACGGCGAGGACATTGGCGGCGGCGATGAGGGCGATGAAGAGGGCGGCGAGGACGCCGATGAGCCCGACGAGGGCGAGCGCTACCTGAATTACTATAACAGTCAGGCCTATCCGTCCGCACAGCTCCCCTCGGACGTCTCCGAGGAAGGCTTCGAGCAGGGCACCGTGACCCTCTGGGGCGAGGAATATGAGTGCCTCGTCGACACCTTCTCGGGCGAGGGATACATGCTCCTTTGGGTTGACATGATGGATGAAGGGGAGTATGTGGGTGATGGGCTCTATCTCATGCTCCCGGACAATCAGTCTGATTTGTACGACTATGCGAGCTTTCACGCCGAGAACACTTTCGTGCTCGCGCTGCCGAAAGAGGCGGCCCCGGATGAATTGCCCGACGGCTATGCCTGGGGCGGCCGCACCCTTTCAAATGGCATGTCCATTGACGCGATCTTCTGGGACGGCAACAGCGCGGACGAGTTCGGTCTGGTCTACTGCGTGAGCAGCCAGGGCGTCACGGACTGGTACCGCCTCGACATGCTCGACCTCACGTTCATCCGCTACGTGCAGGATGAGGTCGCCGAGGAGGAGCCCCAGGAGGCGGCCGAGGAGACCGAGCCCGCGGAAATCTCCACCGAGGAAGAGGCCGGAGAGGAGACCGGCATAGGCAACCACCTCATGATCGGGATTGTCGTGATCGCGGTGCTCATCGTCGTGATAGTCATCATCCTGATACTCATATTCAGGGGGCGCGGCTCAGGCAGCGGCGGAGAAGATGACGACGACGATGACTTGGAATTCATAGATATGCAGTAATAAATAAATCTAGATTTAATATTTACGCAAAGGAGATCGACCGATTTGAAACCATACACTGACAAGGCAAAGAAGGCATTGAAACTCGCCGCGCAGATATCGAGGGACCTGCTGTGCACCTACGTCGGCACGGAGCACATCCTCGCCGGCCTCATCAGGGAGGGCACCGGCACGGCGGCCGAGGTGCTCGACGAAAACCATGTCGAGTTCCCGAAGATATACGACATGATAAACGAGCTCATCTCGCCGGGCGACATCTCGATGGCGGTCGAGGACCCGGACGGCTACACCCCGCGGACGCAGGAAGTCTTGGAGCGCGCCAACAGCGAGGCGGAGCGATTCCACAGCGAAAAGATCGGCACGGAGCACCTGCTCCTTGCGATGATGAGGGAGGGCGACTGCGCCGCGACAAGGCTTCTGAACACGCTCGGGGCCAACCCGCAGAAGATTCTCTCGGACGTCCTCGTGGCGATGGGGGAGGACCCGAACCGGCTCCGCGACGAGATGACGCGCGCGCAGGGCAGCACCAACACCCCGATTCTGGACCAGTTTTCGAGGGATCTCACGCGGATGGCCGCGGACGGGCTCCTCGACCCGGTGATAGGCAGAGAGACGGAGACGAACCGGCTCATGCAGATCCTCTGCCGCAGGACAAAGAACAACCCGTGCCTGATCGGCGAGCCAGGGGTCGGCAAGACCGCGATCGTCGAGGGCATCGCGCAGAGCCTCGCAAATGGCAACGTCCCGGAGATTTTGATGGGAAAGAGGCTCGTCTCCCTGGACATGTCGGGCATGGTCGCAAAGTCCAAGTACCGCGGCGAGTTCGAGGAGAGGATAAAGCGAGTGATCTCCGAGGTCACGAGGGCGGGCGACGTCCTGCTGTTCATAGATGAGCTCCACACGATAATCGGCGCGGGCGGCGCGGAGGGCGCACTGGACGCCTCAAACATCTTAAAGCCCGCGCTCGCCCGCGGCGAGGTGCAGGTCATCGGCGCGACGACGGTCGAGGAGTACCGCAAGTACGTCGAGAAGGACGCGGCCCTCGAGCGGCGGTTCCAGCCCGTGATGGTGGAGGAGCCGACCGAGGAGGAGTCGATCGAGATACTGAAGGGGCTCCGCGGGCTCTACGAGGATTTCCACGGGGTCACGATAACGGACGAGGGAGTGGCGGCGGCGGTGCGCCTCTCGGCGCGCTACATCGGCGACAGGTTCCTCCCCGACAAGGCGATAGATTTGATGGACGAGGCGGCGGCGCGGGCTAGGCTCAGGCGCACCGGGGCGTCCGGCGAGGTGAGCCTGGCGCGGGAGAAGATCCGCAAAAGCGACGCCGGCCTGGAGGAGGCCCTGCGCTCCGGCGACTACGAGGAGGCGAGGCGCATCACCGAGGAGAGGGAGGACCATGAGAGGGAGCTCGAGCGGCAGGAGAAGAAGCTGCGCCGCTCCGCAAAGGGCGGGCGTCTCACCGTCGGCGAGAACGAGGTCGCCGAGGTCGTCTCCGGCTGGACGAAGATCCCGGTGACGAGGCTGACCGAGAGCGAGGCCGCGCGTCTTAAGAAGCTCGAGGCGACGCTCCACAAGCGCGTGATAGGCCAGGACGAGGCGGTCTCCGCGGTTTCCCGCGCCGTCCGGCGCGGGCGCGTCGGGCTCAAGGACCCGAAGAGGCCGATAGGCTCCTTCCTATTCTTAGGGCCGACGGGCGTCGGCAAGACCGAGGTCTCCAAGGCACTCGCGGAGGCGGTCTTCGGCAACGAGGATGCGATGATAAGGGTCGACATGTCCGAGTACATGGAAAAGCACAGCGTCTCGAAGATGATAGGCTCGCCCCCCGGCTACGTAGGCCACGAGGACGGCGGCCAGCTATCCGAGAAGGTGCGCAGAAACCCGTTCTCGGTCGTGCTCTTCGACGAGATAGAGAAGGCCCACCCCGACGTGTTCAACATCCTGCTCCAGGTCCTCGACGACGGCAGGATCACGGACTC
>JAJQIQ010000160.1 GCA_021199135.1 Clostridiales bacterium
TGGTCGTCGCGTACAAGAACCCCGAGAAGTTCCACTTCGCCACGCCGTACATCACATCCATCTACGCGGGAATGATGCTCGACAATTACGTGTAATGCGCCCGCTCAAAATCTTTGGCAGGGGGAGCGGGCGCAAAAAAACAGTTGACGCGGCGGAAAAATCGTGCTATAGTGAGATGGCTTGAAAGTAGGTCTTTTTTTTATGCGCTTTTTTAAAGGGCGCAACATTCAAAGAATTCAAACGGAGGTGGAAGTTGTGCGCACGAAGATAACGCTGGCGTGTACCGAATGCAAGCGCCGGAATTACAACACGACCAAGGACAAGAAGACACACCCGGACAGGATGGAGATCAGGAAATACTGCCGTTTCTGCCGGACTCACACTGTCCACAAGGAGACGAAGTAGGCCGTGGTGATCTATTAAGGAAAGGTAAGGGTTGTGAAATGGGACAGAACGAAAACGAGGAAAAGCCGGCAAAGGGCAGCGAGAAGGCCGTAAAGACCAGCTGGTTTGCAGGCCTTAAGGATGAGTTCTCGAAGATCACATGGGAGGACAAGGGCTCAGTGGCGAGGCAGACCGTGGCGGTCATCATCATCACCGTTGTGCTCGCGCTCATCATTGCGCTGGTCGACTGGCTTGTCCAGTACGGCGTGAACTTCCTTGTCGGACTCAGCGTTTAAAGGAGCGGGTTTATGGCAGAAGAGGAAGCAAGCTGGTATGTAGTCCATACCTACTCGGGCTATGAAAACAAAGTCAAGGCAAACATCGAAAAGACGATTGAGAACCGCCATCTCGAGGATCAGATCCTGGAGGTGCGCGTCCCCCTCGAGGAGGTCACGGAGGTCAAGAACGGCGTCCATAAGCAGGTGATGCGCAAGATGTTCCCGGGCTACGTCCTCATCCACATGATCATGAACGATGACACCTGGTACGTCGTCCGCAACACGCGCGGCGTGACAGGCTTCGTCGGGCCGGGGAGCAAGCCGGTCCCGCTCTCAGACATCGAGATGAGGCCGCTCGGCATCAAGACGGAGAACATCGTCGTCGACTTCGCGGAGGGCGACCCAATCGTGGTCATCGGCGGGGTATGGAAGGACACGACCGGCGTGATCACCGCCATGAACCACAGCAAGCAGACAGTCACGATAAACGTGGAGCTGTTCGGCCGCGAGACGCCCGTCGAGGTAAGTTTCGCGGATGTAAAGAGGATGTACTGAAATGATACATTATTAAGGAGGCAATTCCAATGGCAAAGAAAGTAGAAGGATACATAAAGCTGCAGATTCCTGCAGGCAAGGCGACCCCGGCTCCCCCGGTAGGACCGGCGCTCGGCCAGCACGGCGTGAACATCGTCGAGTTCACGAAGCAGTTCAACGCGAAGACGGCGGACATGGGCGACACGATCATCCCTGTCGTCATCACGGTATACGCAGACAGGAGCTTCAGCTTCGTCACGAAGACCCCGCCGGCTCCGGTGCTCATCAAGAAAGCCTGCAAGATTCAGTCGGGCTCGGGCACGCCGAACACCGTAAAGGTCGCGAAGATCACGAAGGCCCAGGTCAAGGAGATCGCGGAGACGAAGATGCCCGATCTCAACGCAGCGTCAGTCGAGGCGGCGATGAGCATGATCGCCGGGACCGCGCGCTCAATGGGCGTCGAGGTCGTGGACTAGGGCTAGTTATTAAAGGAAGATTTAATATTTCGTTT
This sequence comes from Clostridiales bacterium, assembly GCA_021199135.1. Lineage (GTDB taxonomy): Bacteria > Bacillota > Clostridia > Lachnospirales > Lachnospiraceae > Roseburia. The sequence continues at coordinate 1,708 of JAJQIQ010000160.1, forward strand.
ACAAACCGCGATAGGGCGAAATATTAATTCAAGATTTAATTTTCAGACAATATTGAGTGGGAGGGACACACCTCACCCGATAACACCACAGGAGGTTATTTCAATGAAGAGAGGAAAGAAATACAAGGAAGCCGCAAAGACTTACGACCGCATGACCCTCTACGGAGTGGAGGATGCGATCGACATCGTAAAGAAGAACGCGACCGCGAAATTCGACGAGACCGTCGAGCTTCATCTTCGCACGGGCTGCGACGGGCGTCACGCCGAGCAGCAGGTGCGAGGCGCGGTAGTGCTGCCGTATGGCACTGGCAAGACCTCGAGGGTTCTCGTGTTCGCAAAGGGCACGAAGATCGATGAGGCGCAGGCGGCGGGAGCCGATTTCGTCGGCGGCGAGGAGCTCATCCCGAAGATCCAGAACGACGGATGGCTCGACTTCGACGTAGTCGTTGCGACGCCGGACATGATGGGCGTCGTGGGACGCCTCGGCCGTGTGCTAGGCCCCAAGGGCCTCATGCCGAACCCGAAGGCGGGCACGGTCACGATGGACGTTACGAAGGCCATAAACGACATCAAAGCAGGTAAGATCGAGTACAGGCTCGACAAGACAAACATTATCCATGTGCCAGTTGGAAAGGCATCCTTTACCAAGGAACAGTTACTCGGCAACTTCCAGGCTCTCATGGATGCGATAAACAAGGCGAAGCCGTCAGGCCTCAAGGGTCAGTACATCAGGACGGCGACGCTGACCTCCACGATGGGGCCGGGCGTGAAGCTTGACCTCATGAAGTCCGCGCAGGCTCCTGCGGCGGCGGAGGCTTAAGGAAAGCATCGCACGAGATCCTAGACCTACGACAAGCAAAAGCAGTTCAAGCAAAAGAAACGGTTGACAATTTTATGCAACCGTATTACAATAACAAGCGTATTGCCAGAGACAGCAGGTGCGAAAGCACAACGCGCAAGCGGCCTGCCGAGGGAATCGGATTTGATTTTATGCTCCCTCGCGCCGTCTAGGCACCTAGACGCGAGGGGGCTTTCTTATTGGCAATATTATGCAAAATAATTAAAGAAGAAGGAGGTAAGAAATCGTGGCAAATGTAGAGTTGAAGC
>JAJQIQ010000244.1 GCA_021199135.1 Clostridiales bacterium
GTCTTTGAGTTTATCGCGGTGATGTTTAAATTCTCGGAGGTGAACTGCTTCGTGATGTCCACGAGCAGCCCCGGGCGGTCGTTGCAGAATATCTTCAGCTCCGCGTGGTAGTCGCCCTCCTGGACCGTGTCCACGCCCTTCTCCCACTCCGCATCGATGAGCCGCGACCTCTCGAGCTCGGAAAGGTTTATCATGTTCACGCAGTCGGTCCTGTGGATCGAGATGCCCCTGCCGCGCGTGACGAAGCCCACGATCTCGTCGCCCGGGACCGGGCTGCAGCACTTGCTGAAATGCACCGGCATGTCGTACATCCCGTTTACGATCACGCCGCTCTTCGAGTGCAACCGCTCATCATTGCCGCGGTTTCCTCCATAATTCTCCAGGATGTCCTCGTCCGTGGCGGGAAGCACATGGTCCTTCTTGTACTCCTCGAACATGCGATTTATGATCTGTGCTTCCTTGAGCCCGCCATGCCCAACCGACGCGAGGCAAGAATTCCAGTCGCGGAATCCGTATTTGCGCATGACCTTGTCTTTGTACTCGGAACGGTCTATGTCGGAGGGATTTATCCCGTGCGCCTTTGCGTAGTTTATGAGGAGCTCGCGCCCCCGCGTGATGTTTTCCTCCTTGAACTCCGTCCTAAACCACTGGTTTATCTTGTTTTTCGCCTGTGTGCTCTTTACGATGCTAAGCCAGTCCCGGCTCGGCCCCTTGGAGTTCTGCGAGGTGATGACCTCGATGCGGTCGCCGTTGTGGATGACGTAGTCTATCGGGACGAGCTTGCCGTTTACCTTCGCGCCGACCATCTTGTTGCCGACGGCGGAGTGGACGCTGTATGCGAAGTCGATCGGGTTCGAGCCCTTCGGGAGGTTCTTGACGTCGCCCGACGGCGTGAAGCAGAACACCGTGTCCGAGAAGAGGTCGAGGTCGCTCTTGAGAAGCGACATGAATTCCTCGTTGTCAGACAAATCCTGCTGCCACTCGAGGATCTGGCGCAGCCAGCTGAGCTTTTCCTCCTCGGTGACGGTCGTGGAGGTCGCGTTGCCGTTGGCCTCCTCCTTGTATTTCCAGTGCGCCGCGATGCCGTACTCAGCGGTGCGGTGCATTTCAGACGTGCGGATCTGCACCTCAAACGGCTGTCCGTTAGGGCCGATGAGCGTCGTGTGCAGCGACTGGTACATGTTGGGCTTGGGCATCGCGATGTAGTCCTTGAAGCGCCCCGGGATCGGCTTGTAGCTCTCATGGACTATGCCCAATGCCGCATAGCAGTCCTGTATCGAATCGACGATGATGCGTATCGCGAATAAATCATAAATCTGGTCGATAGTCTTGCCCTGGTTGACCATTTTTTTGTATATCGAAAAAAAGTGCTTCGCGCGACCGGAGATGTCCGCCTTTATGCCCGCCTCCTCGATATGGCGCCGCACGTCGTCAACGAGGCCCTGGACATAGTCGTCGCGCTCGCTCTTTCGCATCGCGACCTTCTCCACGAGGTCGTAGTACGCCTCCTCGTCGAGGTAGCGGAGCGACAGGTCCTCGAGCTCTGATTTTATCTTGCTGATGCCGAGGCGCTGCGCGATCGGGCAGTAGATCTCCTGCGTCTCGCGGGCGATGCGCTGCTGCGCCTCCGGCGACTGGTAGCGGAGGGTGCGCATGTTGTGGAGCCTGTCGGCGAGCTTTATTATGATGACGCGGATGTCCTTGGCCATCGCAAGGAACATCTTCCGCAGGTTCTCGGCCTGCATCTCGATGCGGTCGGCGTTCTTCTCCTTCGGGTCCTTTATCCTGTCCGTAAAGTGCAGGTGCTGCAGCTTCGTCACGCCGTCCACGAGAAGGAGCACCTCCTCGCCGAACTGCTCCCGCATCTCGTCCTCGGTCATTATCGTGTCCTCTAGGACGTCGTGCAACAGCCCAGCCGCGATGGTCTCCCTGTCCATCTCAAGCTCCGCCAGAATCTTCGCGACGCAGAGCGGGTGGATGATGTACGCCTCGCCGGACTTGCGCACTTGCCCCTTGTGCGCGTCGTATGCCACCTCATAGGCGCGCTCGACGAGCGAGAGGTCCGCCGACGGATGGTACTTGCGAATGCTCGCAATAAGCTCCGCGTAGAGGCTCTCTGGGCTTTCAAACTCTTTAGTTGGACTGATGCTCTCGGAATCGGAATGAACTTGCTGTTCAAGCTTTTCCAGTTCCTCGGCAGGAATATCCGCCATCTGCTCACCCGCTTTGCTAAAGGTATAAAGGTATAAAGTGTGTCAAAACATTTTATAATAATTTCCTATAAAATGCAAGTTTTTGGAGGATTTTGCACATTTGTGAAGATTTTGTGTAATCTCGGACATGATTTTTGTGAATTCTGACGAAATTTCCCGTCCCGGAAGCTGCCATGTTCCACGTGGAGTCATCTCAGTTTCAATTGGTACCTCTCAAGCACGGTCCCGGTCACGTCGGTCTCGCCGACGCACGAGAAGCCGAGCTTTCTGGCAAGCGCGGCCGAGGCCGCGTTGCCGCCGTCCGTGAGGAGGTTGAGCTGCTGGCAGCCCAGTTTTTCCGCCGCATAATCGATTATCGCGCGACAGACCTCCGTGGCGATGCCTTTTTTCTGCCATTTCGGGTGAATCACATAGCCGAGCTCCATCCCCATGCCCTCGGGGTAGAGGCGGTTCTCAATGCCCGCCCTGCCGATAAGCTTGCCACTTTTTTTCTCGAAGACTAGCCACATCCCATAGCCGTAGTAGTGGTACATGTGGCTGATGTAATTTTTTTGGTACTCAAGTTCCTCGTCATACGGGTAGAGCGGCTCGACCG
>JAJQIQ010000022.1 GCA_021199135.1 Clostridiales bacterium
GGCTAAATTTATGTATTCTTCCCGCACCAGCAGCGGAGTGCTTGGTGCGGGATTGAAAAGTAACGATTTGACATCATCCAATTCTCGTGATAAGATACATTTGCTTTACCGTGGTAGAGAGGTAGAGAAAGAAAGTGACAGGAGGAAGATATCATGAAAAAGAAGATCATAAGCATGTTATTGTGCGGCTGCCTCGCGGCGGCGATGCTTGCGGGCTGCGGGAGCGGGAGCTCCGATGACAATTCGAGCAACGGCTCGTCAGCAAGCGGCGGCTCGACCGAGAGCGCGGCGGAGGCCAGCGGCTCCGACGAGAGCGACAAGGACTACGTCGTGGACAAGGGGACTTTAGTCGTCGGGATCACGGATTTCGAGCCGATGGACTACATGGACGAAAACGGCAACTGGATCGGGTTTGACGCGGACATGGCGGCGGCGTTCGCCGAGAGCCTCGGCGTGGACGTCGAGTTCGTCGAGATTGACTGGGACAACAAGCTCCTCGAGCTGAACGGCAAGACGATAGACTGCGTCTGGAACGGCATGACGCTGACCGACGAGGTGACGAGCTCGATGGAGTGCTCGAACGCGTACATGAACAACGCCCAGGTCGTCATCGTCCCGGCCGACGTCGCGGACGATTACCAGGACGAGGACAGCCTCTCCGACCTCACATTCGCGGTCGAGGCGGGAAGCGCGGGCGAGGAGATGGCGACGGAGTACGGCTTTAGCTACACGGCCGTCACCGCGCAGGCCGACGCGCTCATGGAGGTCGCGGCAGGCACGTCTGACGCGGCGATAATCGACTCGCTGATGGCAGCGGCGATGGTCGGCGAGGGGACCGGCTATTCCGACCTCACGTACACGATCGGCCTCAACAGCGAGGAGTACGGCGTCGGCTTCCGCCAGGGCTCAGACCTTGCGGCGGAGCTGAACCAGTTCCTCTCCGACAGCTACTCCGACGGCTCGATGGAGGAGTGCGCGGAAAAGTACGGAGTTCAGGCGGCGCTCATCGAGCAGTAAAACAGATTCAATAGGAAAAGGCAATGGGACAGTTTGCGCAGCAGTTTCCAATCGTAATACAGGCCTTAAACACCGGCTTTCTGCAGACGCTACGCCTCTTCGGGGTCACGCTCCTGGGCGCGATCCCGCTCGGGCTTGTCATCGCATTCGGTGCGATGTCGCGGTTCAAGCCGCTTTCCGCGGTGGTGAACGTGATCGTCTGGGTCATCAGGGGCACGCCGCTTATGATCCAGCTGCTCATCGTATTCTACTTCCCGGGGCTGGTGCTAGACCGCCAGATCTGGGGCGGCGGCGAGGCGGGGCGCTTTGCGGCGGCATCGGTCACGTTCATAATAAACTACGCCTGCTATTTCTCTGTGATTTACCGCGGCGGGATACAGGGCGTACCGGTCGGCCAGGAGGAGGCCGGGCTCGTGCTCGGGATGACGAAGTGGCAGATTTTCTCTAGGGTCAAGCTCCTTCAGATGATAAAGCGCATCGTGCCGCCGATGTCAAACGAGATCATCACGCTCGTCAAGGACACGTCGCTCGCGCGCATAATCGCGCTGCAGGAGATCATCTGGGCGGGGCAGTCGTTCCTCAAGGGCTCGCAGGGCATCTCCGGCGAGATATGGCCGCTGTTCTTCACGGCGATATACTACCTCGTGTTCACGGCGGTGCTCACGCTCATACTGAACTGGCTCGAGCGGAAACTGGACTTTTTCAGATAAAGGAGTGCGCATGGCGATACTGGAAGTTGAGCACATTATAAAAAATTTCGACCGCACCGAGGTGCTAAAGGACATAAGCTTCTCCCTCGAGAAGGGGCAGGCGCTCTCGATCATCGGCTCGTCCGGAAGCGGGAAGACGACGCTGCTGCGCTGCCTGAATTTCCTCGAGACCCCGGACGGGGGCGCGATAAGGGTAAACGGCGAGACGCTCTTCGATTCGGCGGACAAACAGACCAGGCAGGAGTCGAAGATCCGCATGAAGCGGCTCCACTTCGGGCTCGTGTTCCAGTCGTTCAACCTCTTCCCGCAGTACACCGCGCTAGGCAACGTGATGCTCGCGCAGGAATTGCTGGCGAAGAATGAGCCCGACTACAAGGCGAGGAAGAAGGAGATCCTCGCGCGGATCGAGGAGAACTCGAAAGAGCTTTTGGATGAGATGGGGCTATCCGACAGGATGGGGAACTACCCGCACCAGCTCTCCGGAGGGCAGTGCCAGCGCGTCGCGATCGCCCGGGCGCTCGCGCTGCGGCCCGACATCCTCTGCTTCGACGAGCCGACGTCCGCGCTCGACCCGGAGCTCACCGGCGAGGTGCTTCGCGTGATACGCGAGCTCGCCGAGCACCAGACCACGATGATAATCGTGACGCACGAGATGGCGTTCGCGCGGGACGTCGCGAACCAGGTCATCTTCATGGACGACGGCTACATCCTCGAACAGGGCACGCCGGACCAGGTATTTTTAAACCCGACGCAGGAGCGGACGAAGCAGTTTTTGAGCCATTACCAGAACGGATAAAAGACAACGCCGAGATTCTTATTGATCTCGGCGTTATTTTTACCTATTTTTATTAAATCCAGATTTAATTTCTTGGCAACCAGCCGCCAAGCTGTCATCTCGCGCTGAACTCTTGCAATTTGGTCTTCATCTCGTTCTCGATACGCTGGAGCTCGACCTCTGCGGCGGCGCGCTTTTGCTTGCCGTCCTCCTGGATCTTGAGCACCTCGTCGAGGGTGCTGATGAGGGTCTGGTTCGTCGCGGTGAGCGTCTCGATGTCGACGATGCCGCGCTCGGACT
>JAJQIQ010000256.1 GCA_021199135.1 Clostridiales bacterium
TCTGGTTGTCCGCGATCTGGTGCTTCCCGACCTCGTTTATGCACCCGATCATGAATACCTGCCCGGTGGCGTCGTTGCGGACGCAGGTACCCCGGCAGTTGATCCAGATGTCGTGCCCGTCGCGCCCGTGCCAGCGGTAGGTCATGTCGTGCCACTCGTGCTCCCCGCTCATAAGCTTAACCATGTCCTCCTCGAGCGCGGGGTAGTCCTCGTCGACGGTGATCGTCTTGAGCGCAAGCGTCCCGTCGTCAAACTCGTTGTAGTCGAACGCGAACCTCTCGGCCGCGTCCGGCGAGATGTAGTAGCGGTTGTTCGCAAGGTCGTAGACATAGAGATAGTTGTCCATGCAGGGGGCGTACTCGCGTATGACCCTGCAGAAATCTTCATAGCTGAAATTGCAGTCTGTACCCATAAAAATCACCCTTTTTAGTACCTTAGTACCATTATTTGTATAATCCGTCCAAAAGAATCCGTAAAAGTATAATCGTATTTTAGCACCATTTTCCATAAAGTTCAACACCATTTTGCCGATAAATAATTTTTTTGGTGCTATTATATAAAAAAAGTCAAGCTTATCATGAGAAATTCAAAGTTATTTGGGGAGGGTGCGTTGAAATTCGCATTAAAATTATCGAGTAGGAGACGGCTTGCCCGTATCCTACTCGTCGCGCGGGTTCGCGCAGCCGATAGGCTGCATATTTCATTTGCGAACCCTGCGCATAAAAAAGGTCAGCCGGGACTAACCCAGCTGGCCTTTGATAATCTTGCTTTTATTAAATCTAGATTTACTTATTTGCGATGGCCGCCTGTGCCGCTGCGAGCCTTGCGATCGGCACGCGGAACGGTGAACATGACACGTAGTCGAGCCCGATCTTGTGGCAGAATTCCACGGATGACGGATCGCCGCCGTGCTCGCCGCAAATCCCGACGTGCAGCTTCGGGTTCACCGGCTTGCCGAGGTCTATCGCCATTTTCATCAGCTTGCCGACGCCGACCTGGTCGAGCTTTGCGAACGGGTCGCTCTCGAGGATCTTCTCGTCGTAGTATGCGCCGAGGAACTTGCCCGCGTCGTCGCGTGAGAAGCCGTAGGTCATCTGGGTCAGGTCGTTCGTGCCGAAGCAGAAGAAGTCCGCCTCCTTCGCGATCTCGTCGGCGGTGAGCGCCGCGCGCGGGATCTCGATCATCGTGCCGACCTCATACTCGAGCTTCACGCCGGCCGCGGCGATCTCCGCGTCCGCGGTCTCGACGACGGTCTTCTTCACGAACTTGAGCTCCTTGACCTCGCCTACGAGCGGGATCATGATCTCCGGCTTTACGTTCCAGTCCGGATGCTCCTTCTGAACCTCGATCGCCGCGCGGATGACTGCCTTTGTCTGCATCCTCGCGATCTCCGGGTAGGTGACCGCCAGGCGGCAGCCCCTGTGGCCCATCATCGGGTTGAACTCGTGGAGCCCCGCGATGATCGTCTTTATCTGCTCAACGCTCTTGTTCTGGGCCTTGGCGAGCTTCTCGATGTCGGCCTCCTCGGTCGGGACGAACTCATGAAGCGGCGGGTCGAGGAAACGTATCGTGACCGGGCAGCCCTCGAGCGCCTCATAGAGTGCCTTGAAGTCTCCCTGCTGGTACGGCAGGATCTTCTCGAGCGCGACCTCGCGCTCCTCGGCGGTGTCCGCACAGATCATCTCGCGGAATGCCGCGATCCTGTCCTCCTCGAAGAACATGTGCTCCGTGCGGCAGAGGCCGATGCCCTCCGCGCCGAGCTCACGTGCCTTCTTCGCGTCTGCCGGGGTGTCGGCGTTCGTGCGAACCTTGAGCCTGCGGTACTTGTCTGCCCAATCCATGACGCGGCCGAACTCGCCGGCGATCGTCGCGTCAACCGTCGCGATCTGGCCGTCATAGATGTTTCCGGTGGTGCCGTCTATTGAGAGGTAGTCTCCCTCGTGGTACTCCTTGCCCGCGAGCGTGAACTTCTTGTTCTCCTCGTCCATCGCGATGTCGCCGCAGCCTGATACGCAGCAGGTGCCCATGCCACGCGCTACGACCGCCGCATGGCTCGTCATGCCGCCGCGGACGGTAAGTATCCCTTGTGATACCTTCATTCCGGTGATGTCCTCCGGGGAGGTCTCAAGGCGGACGAGAACGACCTTCTCGCCCCTTGCAGCCCACTCCTCAGCGTCCTCTGCCGAGAACACGATCTTTCCGCATGCGGCTCCCGGGGAAGCGCCGAGACCCTTGCCGACCGGGGTCGCGTTCTTGAGCGCCGCGGCGTCGAACTGCGGGTGGAGAAGCGTGTCGAGGTTGCGCGGGTCGATCATCGCGACAGCCTCCTCCTCGGTCTTCATGCCCTCGTCGACGAGGTCGCACGCGATCTTCAGCGCGGCCTGGGCGGTACGCTTTCCGTTGCGGCACTGGAGCATGTAGAGCTTGCTGTTCTCGACCGTGAACTCCATGTCCTGCATGTCGTGGTAATTGTCCTCGAGGGTCTGGCATACCTTGATGAAGTCCGCATATGCCTCCGGGAACTCCTGCTCCATCTGGGTGATTGGCATCGGGGTGCGGACGCCCGCGACGACATCCTCGCCCTGTGCATTGACGAGGAACTCGCCCATCAGCTTCTTCTCGCCGGTAGCCGGGTCACGCGTGAACGCGACGCCCGTGCCGGACTTGTTGTTCAGGTTTCCGAATACCATAGGCATGACGTTTACCGCCGTGCCCCATGAGTACGGGATGTCGTTGTCGCGGCGGTATACGTTCGCGCGCGGGTTGTCCCATGAGCGGAACACCGCCTC
>JAJQIQ010000164.1 GCA_021199135.1 Clostridiales bacterium
CCTCTCGTTTACCCTCCCGCAGGAAAAGATAATATGGGACGTCGGGCACCAGTCCTACACGCACAAGCTCCTCACCGGGCGGCGCGACGGCTTTGCGACGCTGCGCCAGATGGGCGGGATGAGCGGCTTCCCGCGCGGGGAGGAGAGCGACTGCGACTGCTTCGACGCGGGGCACAGCTCCACGTCGATCTCGGCGGGGCTCGGGATGGTCCGCGCGCGCGAGCTTCTCGGCGAGAAATATTCGGTCGTCTCGGTGATAGGCGACGGCGCGATGACCGGCGGCATGGCCTTCGAGGCGATGGACAACCTCGCCGACCTGAAGTCAAATTTCATCATCGTCCTAAACGACAACGACATGTCGATCTCGAAAAACGTCGGCGGGATGAACCGGTACCTAAGCGGCCTGCGCACCGCGGACGCGTACAGGGACTTGAAGGACGGCGTGGTAAATTCGCTGAGCCGGATCCCGGTGGTCGGCGAGCGCACCGTAAAGAGAATCAGGAACGCCAAGAACAGTTTGAAACAAATGTTCATACCGGGCATGTTCTTCGAGCAGATGGGAATCCTCTACCTCGGCCCGGTGGACGGCTCCAACATAAAGGAGATGCGCCGCCTCTTCGGCGAGGCGAAGCGCGTCAAGGGTCCCGTGCTCGTGCACGTGCTGACAAAAAAGGGCAGCGGCTACCTCCCGGCAGAGCGCCACCCAGCGCACTTCCATGGGGTCGAGCCCTTCGACGTGACGACGGGCAGGCCGCTTAAAAAGAAGGAGCACATGACATACTCCGACGTGTTCTCGGCGGAGATAAGGAAAATTGCCGCAAAGAACGAGAAGGTCGTCGCGGTCACGGCGGCGATGGCGGACGGGACCGGCCTTAAGAAATTTTCGCAGGAGTACCCGAAGAGGTTCTTCGACGTGGGGATCGCGGAGGCGCATGCGGTCACGTTTTCGGCGGGCATGGCAAAGATGGGGCTTATTCCCGTCTTTGCGGCGTACTCGTCGTTCCTGCAGCGCAGTTACGACCAGATCCTGCACGACGTCTGCATCCAGAAGCTCCCGGTCGTGCTCGCCGTAGACCGCGCCGGCCTCATCGGAAAGGACGGCGTGACGCACCAGGGAGCCTTCGACATATCCTATCTCTCCTCGATACCGGGCATGACCGTGATGGCGCCGAAGAACCGCTGGGAGCTCGAAAAAATGCTTGATTTTGCGGTCGCGCTCGGGGCGCCCGCGGCGATCCGTTATCCGCGCGGCGAGGCCTACCGCGGGCTGAAAGCTTTCGACGCGCCGATCGAGATGGGGAAAAGCGAGACGATATACGAGGAGGGCGAGGTCGCGCTCTTCGCGTTGGGTTCGATGGTCGAGACGGCGGAGGAGGTCCGCGCCATATTAAAGGAAGAGGGCCACGAGGTCAGCCTCATAAACGCGCGCTTCGCCGCGCCGATAGATTTTGACAGGATAAGGGAGCTTGGGGGGGCGCACAAGCTCATCGTCACGATGGAGGAGAACGTCGCCTCCGGCGGGATGGGGGAGCACGTCGCGGCCTTCGCCGAGAATGAGCGACTTCGCGCGCACGTCATGACCGTCGCGATCCCCGACCAGTTCGTCGGACACGGCGACGTCTGCGATCTCAAAAAATCCCTCGGGCTCGACGCGGAGTCAGTTGCTGAGAAAATAAGAACCGTGCTCGAGCACGGCAAATCAAAAAAAGACAAGCCCAAGCAGGGCGGCAAGAAATCTTCAAAAAATGACAAGCCCCAAAGCGGCGCGGGGGACGGCACATGAAACAGCGTCTCGACGTCCTCCTCGTATCAAGGGGGCTCGCGCCCTCCCGAGAGCAGGCGCGGGCTATGATAATGGAGGGAAAAGTCTTCGTCAAAGAAGTCCGCGAGGACAAGCCGGGGGCGCAGTTCCCCGAGGACTGCGAGATTGAGGTCCGCGGCGAGGAGCCGCGCTACGTCAGCCGCGGCGGGAAAAAGCTTGAGAAAGCGATGACCGCCTGGGACATATCGCTTGCCGGGAAAACCTGCATGGACGTGGGCGCGTCGACAGGGGGCTTTACCGACTGCATGCTCCAGCACGGCGCGGCGAAGGTCTACGCGGTGGACGTGGGCTACGGGCAGTTCGCCTGGAAGCTGCGGCAGGACCAGCGCGTAGTCGTGATGGAAAAGACGAACATCCGCTACGTCACCCCCGATGACATCGGCGAGCCGATAGACTTCGCCTCGATCGACGTCTCGTTCATATCCCTGACGAAGGTGCTCCCGGCGGTGCGGGCTTTGCTCATAGGCGGCGGCGAGGCCGTCTGCCTCATAAAGCCGCAGTTCGAGGCGGGTCGCGAGAATGTCGGCAAGCACGGCGTGGTGCGCGATGCGAAGATCCACGCGCAGGTCATCGAGTCGGTGCTTGAGTTCGCCTCGGCGAACGGATTTTATATAGAAGGAATCGACTTTTCGCCGATAAAGGGGCCGGAGGGCAACATCGAGTACCTCGCGAGGCTCAAGAAGACAAAAAAAGATTCTTCAGAAGATACACCCAATGAAAGCGGCGAATTTTCGAAGGATTCAGGCGACGGGCTGCCCGGCAAAGTTGACAGTGCAGACGAAACCAACATAGGTGATTCCGAATTGAGACATATTATAGATGAAGTCGTGGCACGGGCCCACGCGGAATTGGACGGGTGATATGAAAAGATTCATGCTGGTTGTAAACGCGTACAAGGACGAGGGGTTAGCCCTGTCTAACCGAATCGCGGCATACATAAGGGAGCGCGGCGGGAGCGCAGGAGTAAGAAAGAGCAACGTCGAGGGCATCGAGGGGCAGGACTTTCCGCTCTCCGACATCCCGGCAGGCACCGAGTGCATCATCGTCCTCGGCGGCGACGGGACGCTGATCCGCACGGCGACTCGGCTCGAGTCCCTAGAAATTCCGCTCGTCGGGGTAAATTTGGGGACGCTCGGCTACCTCTGCGAGCTCGAGGAGTCCACGGCGTTTGCCGCCGTCGACAGGCTGATGGAGGACAGTTATTTCCTCGAGGAGCGCAGCATGCTTTATGCCGAGAAGCTCGGCGAGGGCAGCGGGCGCCTCGCGCTAAACGACGTGACCATCCACCGGACCGGCGACCTCATGATGCTGCGGCTCCCCGTCTATGTCAACGGCGAGTACCTTGCGACCTACCACGCGGACGGGATCGTGATCGCGACGCCGACCGGCTCGACCGGCTACAGCATGTCCGCGGGCGGCCCCATCGTCGACCCGAAGGCGCGGATGCTGCTTCTTACGCCGATAAACGCGCACGATGCCTACGCGCAGAGCATCGTGCTCGGCGACGAGGACGAGATCGAGATCGAGCTCGGGACGAGGCGGTCCCAGCGCGACGAGAGGGCGAGCGTCTCCTTCGACGGCGACACGGCGATCCGCCTAGCGGTCGGCGACCGCGTGAAGATTTCCCGCGCGAAGAACATCGTAAAAATCTGCCGCCTCGGCAACCAGAGCTTCCTCGAGATCCTCCGCAAGAAGATGCAAAAGTGAGGCAATGTACTGATGAAATCAAAAGCTGAGCGACAATCGGAAATTTTGTCGCTTGTATCAGAAAACGAAATCGAGACGCAGGAGGAGCTCTGCGAGCGCCTGAACGGGGAGGGCTTTGCGGTCACGCAGGCCACGGTCTCCCGCGACATCCGCGAGCTTGGGCTCACGAAGGCGCCCGCGCCCGGCGGACGGCAGAGGTATGCCGCAGGCGCCGACGCGGCGGCGGACATGACCGGGAAGTACGCGCGCGTCCTGCGCGAGGGCTTCGTCTCGATGGACTACGCGGGCAACATCCTCGTGATAAAGACGGTCGCGGGCATGGGGTCGGCGGTCGGCGCGGCGGTCGACGCGATGAACCTCCCCGGCATGATCGGCTCCATCGCCGGCGACGACACCCTCATGTGCGTCATCCGCACCCAGGATGCAATCATGGAAATTATGAGAATTATAAAATTAAATCTAGATTAAACAATTCAAAGGGGGTAACCAATGTTACAAAATTTACATGTGAAGAATCTGGCGCTCATCGATGAGGCCGACGTCGAATTCGGCGCGGGCCTGAACATCCTAAGCGGCGAGACCGGAGCCGGCAAGTCGATAATCATCGGCTCGATAGGCCTCGCCCTCGGCGAGAAGCCCGACAAGGGCATGCTCCGCGACGGCGACGAGCCCGCATTCGTCGAGCTCATCTTTACGGTCGAGGACGAGAATGTGAAGCGGGCGCTCGAGGACGTTGGGGTAGACTCGGGCGACGGCACATTGATCTTGAGCCGCAAGATAACCGGCGGCCGCTCCGTCGCCCGCATAAACGGCGAGGCGGTCTCGGCGGCTAGCCTGCGCGAGGTGTCGGCCCTGCTCATCGACATCCACGGCCAGCACGAGCACCAGTCATTGCTTCAAAAGAGAAAGCACCTCGAGCTCCTCGACGCCTACGCGCGTGAGGCCCTCGGCGACCGCCCTGCGCGGCTCGCGGAAACCTACCGCGAATATCAAAAGGCCAAGCAGGACTGGGAGGGTGCCGACACCGACGGGCAGGAGCGGCGGCGCGAGCTCTCGCTGCTCGAGTACGAGGTGCGGGAGATAGAGGAGGCCGGGCTTGTCCCAGGCGAGGACGAGGAGCTCGAAGCGCGGTTTAAGAAGCTCTCAAACGGCAGGAAGATAATGGACGCGCTCTCCGCGGCGCACCAGGCGACCGGCGGCGACGAAAGCGGGGCGGCGGAGCTCATCGGGCGGGCTCTGCGCGAGCTTTCCTCGGTCAGCGAGTTCGATGGGCGCATCGCCGAGATGGAGGGGCAGCTCTCCGACGTCGAGAACCTCCTGTCGGACTTCAACCACGAGGTCTCCTCCTACATGGACGGCGGAGAGTTCGACGATAAGGCGTTTTACGAGGTGCAGACGCGCCTCGATACAATAAACCACCTGAAATCCAAGTACGGCAGCACCATAGGGGAAATCCTCTCGGAATGCGAGAAAAAATCACAGCGCATCGAGATCCTGAACAACTACGAGGACTACCTTGCAAACCTCTCGGCGACGCTTGAAGAGAAGGAGGGCGAGCTGAAATCCCTCTGCGAGGCGGTCTCCGCGATAAGGAAAGAGCAGGCTCCCATCATGTGCGCGGCGATAAGGGAGGCCCTCGCGGACCTGAACTTCCTCGACGTGTCCTTTGAAATGGAGTTTGGCGAGACGGACGGATACACCGCGCACGGAAAGGACGACCCGGAGTTTATGATCTCGATGAACCCCGGCGAGCCGCCCAGGCCTTTGGGCAAGATCGCCTCCGGTGGCGAGCTCTCGAGGATAATGCTTGCGATAAAGACCGTGATGGCGGACATCGACGGGATCCCGACGCTCATCTTCGACGAGATCGACAGCGGGATAAGCGGGCGCACGGCCCAGATGGTCTCCGAGAAGATGAACTTGCTTTCGCGTAAGCGCCAGGTCATCTGCATCACGCACCTCCCGCAGATCGCGGCGATGGCGGATCTGCACTTCCTCATCGAAAAGTCCGTCGAGAACGCCTCGACCTACTCGCGCATAGGGCGGCTTGGCGAGGAGGGCAGCGTCGCGGAGCTCGCGCGGATGCTGGGCGGAGTGGAGATCACCGACACCGTCCGGGAGGGCGCGAGGGAGATGAGGCAGCTCGCCCTGGCGAAGAAAAATAGTTAAATCAAAATTTAATAAAAAACGCACAGCGCCAAATATGCCCTAAGACTGCCGTTATTTAAGACTACTTTAACTATTTCACAGAAATTTTTGAGAAAATCTGCAAAAATTGTAAAAAATGACTATTATTTTTGTTGACGAACGGGGAAAAAACATATATAATAATGACAAGAGTAAATAGAGATGATGTTGGGAGGGTTCGCCTGAGATGATGAACAGACCGATGGGCTTCGCCCGCAAGAAGCGACTTGGCGATATGCTGATAGAAGCAGGCGTCATCACCGAGGAGCAGCTTGCGAGCGCACTGGAAGCCCAGCAAGGCGAAAAAAAAGGGCAGCGGCTAGGCACCGTCCTCACAGACCTCGGTTTCGCCACGGAGCAGGACATCAAGAAGGTGCTGATGGATCAGCTTGGACTCCCTGGCATAAACCTTGGAGAGGTCCATATCCCGGATGAAGTCAGGGAGCTTGTGGACGAGGAAGTTCTCCGCAAGTATATGCTGATGCCGTTCGGCATCAATGAGCGAAATCCGAACGTCATCGAAGTCGCGATGAGCGACCCGTCCGATATCCGAGCGGTGGACGACCTCACGGTCATCACCGGACGCCAGATAGACAGATACGTCGCGACCCCCAGCGACATTTCCTCCACCCTAGACCGCTACTACGGCAGCGCCGAGGCCATGAGGGTGGCGGAGCAGTACCGCAAGGAGCGCGGCGAGAAGAGCAAGGTCGAGGAAGAGAACGAGACCGCGGACGTCAAGGAAGCGCCCATCGTAAAGCTCGTGAACCAGATCATAGAGCAGGCGGTCCACCGCCGTGCCAGTGATGTCCACATCGAGCCGATGGAGCGCCAGGTGCGCGTCAGGTACCGCGTGGACGGCGTGCTGCACGAGGCGATGAAGCACGACGTGAGCATCCAGAACGCCCTCGTCGCCAGGATAAAGATTATCAGCGGCCTGGACATCTCCGAGAAGAGGAAGCCTCAGGACGGCCGCGCGACCAGCATAGTAGACCGCCGGGAGTACGACATCCGTGTCTCCATCCTCCCCACGGTGTACGGCGAGAAGGTCGTCATGCGACTCGCCGAGAAGAAGGCCCTCTCGATGGACAAGAAGGACCTCGGCTTCCCGGATTCCGAGCTTGCCACGTTCAATAGCATTTTGAGCCATACCAATGGCATGATCCTCGTCACAGGGCCTACCGGATCCGGCAAGTCGACGACGCTGTACACGGCGCTCAGCGAGCTGAACGTCGAGGGCGTGAACATCATCACGGTCGAGGACCCTGTCGAGGCAAACATAAACGGCGTAAACCAGGTTCAGGTGAATGAGAAGGCGGGGCTGACCTTCGCGTCGGCGCTCCGTTCCATCCTCCGCCAGGACCCGGACATCATAATGATAGGAGAGATCCGAGACCAGGAGACCGCCGACATCGCGGTCAGGGCCTCCATCACGGGCCACTTGGTCGTCAGCACCATACATACGAACAGCTCCGCAAACACGATCACCCGTCTGGTGGACATGGGCGTGGAGAGATACCTGGTGGCGGATTCAGTCATAGGCATCATCGCCCAGAGGCTCATGCGCCGCGTATGCCCGAAGTGCTCGACCGTCGATGACGCGACCGAGTCCGAGCGCAGGATCCTGGGGATCACGGACCCGACCAAGGAGATCAAGCTCCGCCACGCGGGGACCCGCGAGTGCGCCACCTGCGGCGGCACCGGGTACTACGGCCGAATCGGCGTCTACGAGATCATGCCGATCACCACGCAGCTGCGCCGCGAGATCGTGGCCGGCACGCCGGCAGACACGATCGAGGAGATGGCCATAAAGAACGGCATGAGGACCATCCGAATGGGCGCCGTGAATTACGCCCTGCAGGGCATCACGACGGTCGACGAGGTCAGGCGAGTCGCCTACGAGGCATCGGACGACGAGGAGCAGCAATAGCATAAATCATGGCAATAGCGGTAAATTTTTCACAGGATTTGCCGATATATAACACGATAGGGAGTAAGAGGACGGACATGGAAACGACAATGCCAAACATCCTGCGCATGGCAGCCGAGAAGAAGGCTTCCGATGTGCACATCACAGTCGGGATCAAGCCCAAATGTCGCGTGGACGGCACCCTCCTATACATGGAGGAGTTCGAGGTGCTCACCCCGGAGAAGACCGAGGAGCTCACGAAGTCGATGATGAAGCAGCCGCAGCTGGATACTTTCGCGAGGGACGGCGAGGTCGATTTCGCCTACTCCCTTCCGGATTTGGGCCGTTTCCGTGTGAACATCTTCCAGCAGAGAGGCTCATACGCCGCGGTTCTCCGCCTTGTGGCGACGAGGATTCCCCTTCCCGAGGAGCTCGGGATCCCGGCGGCGGTCATGGAGCTCACGAAGCGCAAGAGAGGCCTGGTCCTCGTGACGGGGCCCACCGGTTCTGGCAAGTCCACGACGCTGGCCTCCATGCTTGACGCGATAAACACGAACCGCAATGAGCACATCATCACGGTTGAGGATCCGATAGAGTACCTGCACGTGCACAAGCAGTCGGTAGTGAACCAGCGCGAGCTGGGGCTCGACACGCAGTCGTACGGCAATGCGATCCGCGCCGCCCTCCGTGAGGACCCGGACATCATCCTCATCGGAGAGATGCGAGACTACGACACGATATCCACCGCCATCACCGCAGCCGAGACAGGCCACCTGGTCTTCTCCACCCTGCACACGATCGGCGCGGCGCCCACGATAGAGCGTATCGTCGACGTCTTCCCGGCGCACCAGCAGAACCAGGTTCGCGGGCAGCTCGCATCGGTGCTCGAGGCGGTCATATCCCAGCAGCTGATGCCGACGATAGACGTCAAAGGCCGCGTGGCGGCGTTCGAGGTCATGCTCGGCACCCCGGCGATAAAGAATCTGATCCGTGAGGACAAGGCGCACCAGATTCCGTCCATCATGCAGACGAGCAAGAAGCAGGGCATGCAGACCATGGACGATTTCATCTTCGATTTATACATGAAGCGCCGCATAGACGCGACCAACGCAGCCGAGTACGCGCAGGATCCTGGCGCGATGCAGGCTAAGCTATTCTAAGCAGGGGAGGACGCTATGGCAAGTTACAAGTACGAGGTCATCTCGGCAAATGGAAAAATCGAAAAGGGCGCGCTCGAGGCGGACAACCTCGAGATGGCGCAGGCGGCGCTCAAGGCGCAGGGGAACACGATTGTTAACCTCGCGGTCGGCAACGCCCTCAATAAAGACCTGGACATCCACATCGGCAAGGCGGTCAGCTCCCGCGAGATGAGCGTCTTCTGCCG
>JAJQIQ010000185.1 GCA_021199135.1 Clostridiales bacterium
GAAGTACCGGCTGCAACTTCCATCAGGGCATCGGCCTGGGAAGCCACGGAATTGTAATTCCAGCCCTGATCCTGGGCGGCCGCTTCGCCGGCGGAACCGGCCTCGACGGCGTAGGTCAGGGAAGCCAGATCGGTTTCCTCTGCGGAGCTTTCCTCTTCGCTGGTATCGGCGTCGGTATCGGTGTCAGTATCGGTGCTGCTGCCGGCGCTGGCAGTGCTGGTGTCATCGGAGCTGCTGGTGCTGCTGGAAGATTTTCCGCAGGCAGTCAGGCTCAGGCACAGAACGAGAGCTAATACAAGGGCGATCCACTTTTTCATTGTTCAATACTCCTCCAAAAAATCTGATAAATAGAAACGCACACGATAAAATTTTAGCATGCAAATGCCGTATTGTAAAGGCTTTCCGCGAAATTTGTTTTGGTGCAAACAGAGAAATTTCCGCTCAAGAGGGCTGCGTTTTCCGAAAAACGGAAAGAATTCGGAAATCGGCCGGACCATCTGTTCTTCCGCAGAACCGAAAAAACCCGCAGACAGAGGTCTTGTCTGCGGGCCGTAGAATTTGTGGCGGAGAGTGTGGGATTCGAACCCACGTGTCCCCAGCGGGGACAGCCGCATTTCGAGTGCGGTGCGTTATGACCACTTCGCTAACTCTCCATCGCTGCATCGCGCACAGGTCTGGTGCGCCGTCCTTAGATTACCTGAAATTGACCGGATTGTCAAGAGAGAATTCCTGTGGCTGCAGATTATCCAGAAACTGGGCAATGTGCCCCCGGAGCGAGGAGCGGCGGTCGTACAATTTGCTACGGTTTGCCCGGCATTTTTTTTGCTTCGTCGTACAGATGGACTAAGTTGCCGGAATTTTCGCGTTTTGAGGTTGACAATCCGAAGGTTCCATCGTATAATAGGCACGCTGAACAAATCAAACACACAGTGAGACAGGCTTTGACGGAGACAGTAGCGTTTCCTTTACCAGCACAGCGAGCCCGGGGCGGTGGGAGCCGGGTGTGGACGGGAAACAGTGAAGATCCCTCCCGAGCTGCGGACTGAACGCCTGCGGGTTAGTAAGCTTCGCCGGTTCTTCCCGTTACCGAAGGATGCGTATGCTGGTACGCTGTAACAGGTGGTTTTGCGAGTATTTTAGATGCCCGTCCTTTTACATAGGACGGGTATTTTTTTAGAGTACCGGCCCGGCGCATCCGGCGGGGATGCCGGAAGGGCAAAGATTGATTTCGCTGGGATAAGGAGTGGTTTTTGATGAAGGAAATGACAGAAATCCGCTGGCACGGGCGGGGCGGTCAGGGAGCCAAGACCGCGTGTCTGCTGCTGGCTGACGCCGCATTTGCGTCCGGATTGTACGTGCAGGGCTTTCCCGAATACGGGCCGGAACGGATGGGCGCCCCCATTACGGCGTACAACCGCATCAGCAAGACGCCGTGCTCCATCCATTCGTTTATTTACGACCCCGATTACGTGGTGGTGGTGGATGAGTCCCTGCTGCACACCGTGGATGTGACCGCCGGCCTGAATCCGGAGGGCGGCATCATCATCAACTCCCACAAGGCCCCGGAGGAGCTGCGGCCCATGCTGTCCGGCTATCCCGGCGCGGTGTACACGGTGGATGCCCGGCGCATTTCCGAGGAGTGCCTGGGCCGCTACTTCCCCAACACCCCCATGCTGGCCGCCGTGGTGCGGGTCAGCCAGGTGGTGGATCCCCATGAGTTTGTGGCCAATATGCGGGACTCCTACCACCACAAGTTTGCCAATAAGCCGCAGGTCATTGAGGGCAATATGAAAGCCCTGACCACAGCCATGAAGGAGGTCCGGAAAGCATGATTTTAGATCCGCTGTCCATCACGGAACAGACACCCTGGCAGGAGATGACTCTGGGAGGAGAAATCCCGGAGGGCGGAACGGCCCGGGTGATCAAAACCGGCGAGTGGCGCTCCGACGTGCCCCGCTGGGATACCACCAAATGCAAACAGTGCCTGCTGTGCACGCCATTCTGTCCGGATGCCTCTATCCCGGTGGACCAGGGCAAGCGGCAGGACTTTGACTACGACCACTGCAAGGGCTGCGGCATCTGCGCCAAGGTCTGCCCCTTCGGGGCCATCTCTATGGAAAAGGAGGGATTCTGATGTCTGTCAGCGATCGCCTGTCCGGCAATGAAGCGGTGGCCTACGCCATGCGGCAGATCAATCCCGATGTGTTCGCCGCGTTCCCCATCACCCCCTCCACCGAGATTCCCCAGTATTTCGCCCAGTATGCGGCGGACGGCCGGGTGGATACCGAATTTGTCACCGTGGAGAGCGAGCACTCCTCCATGTCCACCTGTCTGGGGGCCGAGGCGGCGGGAGCCAGGGCCATTACCGCCACCTCCTCTGCGGGCCTGGCCTATATGTACGAGATGCTGTACGTCACCGCCTCCGCCCGTCAGCCCGTGACCATGGCGGTGGTCAACCGGGCGCTGACCGGCCCCATCAACATCAACAACGACCACTCGGACTCCATGGGAGCCCGGGACGCCGGCTGGATCCAGGTCTATGCGGAGAACAACCAGGAGGCCTATGACAACTTCCTGCAGGCCATGCGGATCGGGGAGAAGGCCCGGCTGCCCATCATGACCTGCCAGGACGGGTTTATCACCTCCCACGCTGTGGAGAATATTCTGCTGGAGGAGGACGAGGCCGTCCGGAAGTTCGTAGGGGAGTACCGCCCGGAGAACTACCTGCTGAAGCACGAGAACCCTCTGGCGGTGGGTCCCTACGACAC
>JAJQIQ010000010.1 GCA_021199135.1 Clostridiales bacterium
CTTTGCGCCCGTGGTGGAAACATGCTCTTTCATAAAGTTAAATCCTCATTTACTGCTTTATTTCTTTAACTGCCTCAATCAGCTCCCCGATGTGGCTCTCGAAGAACACGCCGTCGTTGGGGTCGGAGCTCGTATTGATTGTGTCCTCTATGCCGAGGCAGAGGAACTCGCCCGCGATCTGGACGGCATCCTCGGTCTTTATCCCATTCAGCTTGCAGCCGCAGACCACCGACGCGAACAGGTCTCCCGTGCCGGAAAAGCTGCGGTCGAAGTATGGGAAGTCGAGAGTCCTCTCCGATTCAGCGCCGGCGACGAGGTTGCAGATTGAGCGGCGGCCCAGGGCGTTCACATGGGGTATCCCCGTGATCACGATTTCCTTGTTTCCGAGGCTTCTGACAATTTCCCTCGAGGCTTTTCGCGCCGTCAAAAACGCGTTGCGGTCATCCTTGGCCGTTTCAATCGGAATGTCCGCAAGCAGGCACGCCTCGGTGAGGTTCGGCGTGATGATGTCGGCGCGGCGCACGAGCTCCTTCATGCCGGCGAGCAGCTCGTCGCTGTACATCCCGTAGACATGGCCGCCATCGCCCATCACTGGGTCGACGAGCAGAAGCTCTTCTTCCATATAAAAGTGGTCCACGAAATCGAGCACGTGCTTAAGCTGTGCGGCTCCCGTCATGTAGCCGGTGTAGATCGCATCGAACCGCTCGCCGTTTCTCCCCCAGGCATCGGTGTACTGCGGAGTCATGTCCGTCAGGTCTGTGCAGTGGAAGTAGCTGTAGCCGGTCTGGCCGGTCAGGACCGCCGTCGGAAGCGGGCAGCACTGCACGCCGAGCGCAGAGAGCACCGGGAGCGCCGCCGTGAGCGAGCACCGCCCGAATCCAGAGATATCATTTATCACCGCAACCTTTTTCATGCGCCGTCTCCCTCCACAGTAAATGTGATACCGCCGCGGATCCCTAAAATTTCCGCGATTGCTATTATAACTCAAATTTTCCCGAGTTTCAACGGCTACATTCCCCAAAATTTCCTTTCCGCTTGCATATCGCCGCAAAAGATGGTATCATTCATTGCATAATAAAAAAGAACGGAGGTATCTGCAATGAAATTCTTCATCGACACGGCGAATGTCGACGACATCCGCAAGGCAAACGACATGGGAGTCATCTGCGGCGTCACGACGAACCCGTCCCTCATCGCGAAGGAGGGCCGCGACTTCAACGAGGTGATAAAGGAGATCGCGTCCATCGTGGACGGGCCGATCAGCGGCGAGGTCAAGGCGACGACCGTCGACGCGCAGGGCATGATCGCGGAAGGCCGCGAGATCGCAAAGATTCATCCGAACATGGTCGTAAAGATTCCGATGACCGTCGAGGGGCTCAAGGCCGTCAAGGTGCTCGCGTCCGAGGGCATCAAGACGAACGTGACGCTCGTCTTCTCCGCAAACCAGGCGATTTTGGCGGCAAACGCGGGCGCGACTTATGTCTCGCCGTTCCTCGGCAGGCTAGACGACATCAGCCAGCCCGGCATCGACCTCATCCGCACGATCGCCGAGATCTTCGACATCTACGGCTACGAGACAGAGATCATCGCCGCGTCCATCCGCAACCCGATCCACGTCACGGACTGCGCGCTCGCGGGCGCACACATCGCGACGATTCCGTACGCGGTCATCGAGCAGATGACGAAGCACCCGCTGACCGACCAGGGCATCGAGAAGTTCCAGAAGGACTACAGGGCGGTGTTTGGCGACAAGTAGTTATAAGTTTGATGAAGCAAAGAATCCCAGATGCCGAATCCAGGCACCTGGGATTTTTTCATACACAGTCCGCGTCATTCGCCATCGCTCTCCGCCGCCTCCATGTCGCGGCGGCTGCGGTCTCCGCGGTTGCGCCGCCTGTCGCGACGTTCCTCGCGCATCGACGGGTCACGGTAGCTGTCCTTGCCTCCGTGGGAGTTCTTGCTCCCGCGCCGGTTTCGGTTCCCCTTGCCGGAGGAGCCCCCGCTGCGGCGCCCGTCCCTATCGCCCCGGTTTCGCGGTGCGCCCTCGCCCCCGTCGTTCCTGCGGCGGTCGTCGTTTGCGTATGTCCGCTCCTTCTTGCGACCGATGTAGACGTTCCACTTCATGTAGGCCTCGTTTGCGTTTCGCGATTTATAGATGATGCTGCGCTCCTCGCCGACGATGTCCGTGATGCTGTACCAGCCGCGGTCGTACTGGAATTCCGACGTCTTTCCCTCGAATTCCTTGGTGCCGAGGACGAATGTGTGCAGAGAAGTCTGCTGCTGTTGCTGCTGCGCCATGTATGCAACCTCCGATTAATGCCAAAAATTAAATAGAAACTTAACTATTGCCCAAACGCCTTGGGCTTACTGAATCACCGAGCACATAGCTGACGGCGTTCCTCAGGTTCTCGTCATTGTCCGCCGTGCCGCTGTCGAGGAGTTCTTTTGCCTCCTCCCGGGAGAACAGCTTCCGGAGCGCGACCTGGTGGTTTTCGACAGGGATGTAGGAGACCTGTTCCCTGTCAAATATGGGGCGGAGCACATAGTAGGGTACGCCGGGCTCGCCGCGTTTCGCCGAGAGCGTGACGATGTTCTCGACACGGCAAATGCCCTGTGTCTCGCTGTATATCAGTTGCCTCTTCTCAAAAACGTCCTCTGCCACTTCC
The DNA here is from genome assembly GCA_021199135.1 of Clostridiales bacterium. Taxonomy (GTDB): domain Bacteria; phylum Bacillota; class Clostridia; order Lachnospirales; family Lachnospiraceae; genus Roseburia. The sequence goes on from JAJQIQ010000010.1 coordinate 2,667, forward strand.
TCATCACCGCCATCCGCATCAAATCCTCCTATACTATAACATATATTGACCCTTTCGGACAATGTTTTTTAAAAAATGCCCCCAATGCCCCATTTTTGCACTTGACATATCCGTCCTACGGTTCTATAATATCTTAGTCTGCATGACCTGCGGACTGATTTGCGTATAAATGCGAGCCAAAGCCCCGGCGAGCATGCATATACATTATGAGTGCGCCTCTTGCTCAAGGCGCAGGGAGCAGGAAAGAAGCGTCCGGACATACGAGTCTTTTCGCTGCTCGAGAACTTTGCTATGTGAATCAAGGAGGAAGAAAAATGAAGACATATGTCGCGACCGCCTCCACCATCGAGAGAAAATGGTACGTCGTCGATGCGGAGGGAAAGACACTTGGACGCTTATCAGCGGAGATCGCGAAGGTATTGCGCGGGAAGCACAAGCCTACGTACACCCCGTTTCTTGACACCGGCGATTACGTGATCGTCGTAAACGCCGAGAAGGTGAAGACGACCGGCAGGAAGCTGGACCAGAAGATTTACTACCGCCACTCCGACTACGTCGGCAGCCTGAAGCAGACGACCTTAAAGGAGATGCTCCAGAAGCACCCGGAGCGCGTCATCGAGCACGCGGTCAAGGGGATGCTCCCGAAGGGACCGCTTGGCAGGCAGATGTACCGCAAGCTGTTCGTATACGCAGGCCCGGATCACAAGCATGCGGCTCAGAAGCCGGTAGAGTGGACGTTCTAAGAGGGAGGTGGAAAAAGTGGCAAGTTCAACGAGATATTACGGCACGGGAAGAAGAAAGTCATCTGTTGCCAGGGTATACCTTATGCCCGGCACCGGAAAGATCACGATCAATAAAAGGGACATCGACGAGTACTTAAACCTCGAGACGCTCAAGGTCATCGTCCGTCAGCCCCTCGTGGCGACGAACAACGTCGACAAGTTCGACGTCAAGGTGAACGTCAAGGGCGGCGGCTACTCAGGCCAGGCGGGCGCCATCCGTCACGGGATTGCGAGGGCGCTCTTGGAGGTGGATCCTGCATACCGCCCGGCGCTCAAGGCCGAGGGCTACCTGACGCGCGACCCGCGCATGAAGGAGCGCAAGAAGTATGGCTTAAAGGCCGCGCGGCGCGCTCCGCAGTTCTCAAAGAGATAACGGCTACAAAATCAAGAAGCACTTCTGCCCCAATGCCACCGCATTGGCAGCAGGGGTGCTTTTGCGATGTCTGTCTGGCCGTGAATGGCAACTGGTAACCTGGGGTAAAATTTTATTGTATTTTTAGTGCAATTTTTATTGCCGTCAGAATATGAAAGTGGTACAATGGGTGATAAAGGGGATAGAAGTCGTGCAAATTTAAACTTGTTTACATTTGCATGACTTGGGGACCCTAACAGACATGAGGAAGTAGCCATTTTTCGTAGAAAAATGAGCGGATTCCGAATGGATGTCGGATTTCGTGAGCGTAAGCGGAGAAATCCGTTTTATCAATATAATGGTGATTTAGGGAGAAGGCATGGACAAATCAAAGGTTTACTTCACTGATTTCAGGGCGTCGGAGCGCGAGAACCTCCTGCAGAAGCTCCACCGTCTGATGAAGACGGCTGGTTTCGAAAGCATCGACTTCAGGGACAAGTACGCCGCGATAAAACTGCATTTCGGTGAATACGGCAACCTCGCCTTTCTTCGCCCAAACTACGCGAAGGTCGTCGCTGACTATGTGAAGGAGCTCGGCGGCAGGCCGTTTCTGACCGACTGCAACACGCTCTATGTCGGCAGCCGAAAGAACGCGCTCGACCACCTCGAGACGGCCTATGTGAACGGTTTTTCGCCGTTGCAGACGGGATGCCACGTGATCATAGCGGACGGCCTCAAGGGCACGGACGAGACGATTGTTCCTATCGACGGGGAGTATGTGAGGGAGGCAAAGATCGGCCACGCGATCATGGATGCGGACGTGATTATCTCGCTCACGCACTTCAAGGGCCACGAGATGGCGGGCTTCGGCGGCGCGCTGAAGAATCTCGGCATGGGCTCGGGCTCGCGCGCCGGAAAGATGGAGCAGCACTGCGACGGCAAGCCAGAGGTCGATGAGAGCCTCTGCGTGGGCTGCGGGAGCTGCCAGAAGATCTGTGCGCATGGCGCTCCGATCATGCAGGACAACAAGAAGATAAAGATAGATTGGGACAGATGCGTGGGCTGCGGCCGTTGCCTCGCGGTCTGCCCGAAGGACGCGATCGCGGCGAAGTTCGCGGACTCCATCGCGATGCTCAACTGCAAGATGGCGGAGTACAGCCTCGCGGTCTGCAAGGGTCGCCCGTGTTTCCACGTCTCGCTGATCTGTGACGTGTCGCCGAACTGCGACTGCCACGGCGAGAACGACGTCCCGATCATCCCGGATATCGGAATGCTCGCATCGTTTGACCCGGTCGCGCTGGACAGGGCGTGCGTAGATTTGTGCAACAAAATGACTCCGGTACAGGACAGCATCCTGGGGGAGAACCTTGCGAAGCTTTCGGCCGATGAGGCAGGGCATCCGCACGACCACTTTGACATGACCCACCCGGACACCGAGTGGCGCAGCTGCCTTGAGCACGCGAAGAAAATAGGACTCGGCACTGACGAGTATGAACTTATAGATATTGGCTGATTTTCATACATAAACTATCAAGTATGGGAATGATGGGAAGATGGAAGTAAGAAGATCGATCCGCACAAAAATCCTAACATTGCTGCTGGTGTTCATCATCCTCTCCAACTTCGTGATCACGCTGATCGGAGCGCTCTACATGAGAACCACCGTGACCAGCGACGCGAGCGAGGTCCTGACTCAGATATTGGAGGAGAAGGAGGAGGAGATCAACTCACAGCTCCAGATCGTCGAGCAGTCGGTTGCGATGCTCGCAGGCTATATTTCTGACTTTGCGAGGGAGAATTCTACCTTTCTGGAAGATGGAGAAGGCATCGACCAGTACTTGGAAGAAGTGCATGAGATCGCGCTGAGTTCCCTTGAGAACACGCCCGGCGTCAAGACCATATATTATCATGTGTCCGAGGATGTCGGCGGCACTGCCTCGGGCATATATATGATCATGGACAGGGACGGGGAAAGCTATGAGGACCTGAGCATCACAGACCTGTCGCAGTACGACGAGGACGACGAGGCGGTGGCCTGGTACTACGAGGCGGTAAATGCGCGCGAGGGCGTCTGGCTTGACCCATACTACAACGAGTCTATCGGGGAGAAGATCATCTCGTATTCCCTCCCGGTCTATTCAGGGAGCACACTGCTCGGCGTGGTCGGGATGGACATCGACACATCGCTGATCACGGATATAATTGAGAAGGTCAAGGCCTACGACAAGGGCTATGCCTTCCTCCTGGACAGCTCCGGAAACATCCTTTACCACCCAGACTATCCCGACGGCCTTGACAGGGCGGATTTCACGAATAGCTTCAGCAAGGCCGCATCAAAGATAGAGTATGCGCAGCATTATGGCACGATAACGAAATACAGGTGGAACGGCAAGACCCGCTATGTCATCATTGGCACGCTCGACAACGGCACGTCGATCGCCATCACGGTTCCGACATCGCGCGTACTGCGACCGTCAAACATCTTCCTCATCCTGGCGCTCATTGTGTTCGTGATCGTCATTGCGGTGGCGTTCTCGATAGCGAACTGGGTCGGAACCATGATCACGGATCCGCTCCGCGAGCTGACTGAGGTGGCTCAGAAGGTCTCTGGCGGCGATCTCGGGACAAGGATCGATTTCCATACCGGCGATGAGGTCGAGGTGCTCGCCGAGAGCATCAAGAAGATGGTGGATGAGATCCAGTCTTCGCTCACGAGCGCGCAAAACATTGCGCATACCGATTCCCTGACCGGCACTTGGAACAAGTCGGCATATGCCGAGAAGACTGAGCAGCTGGATATCGATATCAAGGCTGGCACGGCGGAGTTCTCCGTCATCGTCATGGACCTCAACAACCTCAAGACTATGAACGACACCTACGGCCATGAGGCCGGTGACCTGTGGATAAAGACCGCATCGGGCATGATGATGAAGGCGTTCGGGCGTTCCCGCGTATATCGCATCGGCGGCGACGAGTTCGCGGCTATCCTTGAGCCGAACGCCAGGAGAAATTACGACTACATGTTTGCGGACTTCCAGAAGGCGCAGGATGACTTCAACGCCCGCCCCGACAAGGAATTCCCGGTGGTGCTTCAGGTCGCGCTCGGCCTGTCCGATTTCAATCCAAAGGAGGACAACTGCTACCAGGATGTCTTCCGCCGCGCGGATTCGAGCATGTACGTGAACAAGAAATATCTGAAGGGACTTCTTATCTAGGAGGAATTTGCAATGGACATCGTCTGCTTGGACTTGGAGGGAGTCCTCGTGCCGGAAATCTGGATTGCGTTTGCGGAGGAGACGGGCATCCTCGAGCTGCGCCGCACCACGCGCGACGAGCCGGACTACGACAAGCTCATGAACTACCGCATTGGCATATTGAAGGAGCATGGCCTGGGGCTTAAGGAAATCCAGGATACTATCGCAAAAATCGACCCGCTCCCGGGCGCGAAGGAGTTCCTCGACAGGCTCCGCGCCGTCACGCAGGTCATCATCATCAGCGACACTTTCTCGCAGTTCGCGGGGCCTCTCATGAAAAAGCTGGGCTATCCGACAATCTTCTGCAACACGCTCGAGGTCGCGGAAAGCGGCGAGATCACGGGCTTTAAGATGCGCTGCGAGAAGTCGAAGTACACGACGGTTCGCGCATTGCAGTCGATCGGGTTTGAGACCATCGCAAGCGGCGACAGCCACAACGACCTCGGGATGATCGAGGCGTCGAAGGCGGGATTCCTCTTCCGCAGCACGGAGGAGATCAAGGCCGAGTACCCCCAGATCCCCGCGTACGAGACGTACGACGAGTTATACGGTGCGATCGTGAAGGTGCTTTAAAATCTCGTCGTACTGGAAATACATCTTCTGCGTCTCGTTCTCGAGCGTGAAGTAGTGAAGGACGTAGGCGATGGTCACGATGAAGAGCACCAGCATGATGGCCGCCGCCCCGTAGGAGAGCGTCCGCAGGGTCATGAGGAACGCGACGAGCGAGAAGAAGCCGAACATCAGCGTGACCAGCAGGTGCACGAGCCGCTCGTGCTGGAAGAATCCGATCTGGACGAGGTGCTCCTCGAGCAGGGCCTGCCAGTCGGTGTCCGCGGAGTTCTCCGCAAGCGTAGCGTCAATTCTTCTTCTGTACAGAACAATTCGTTTTCCCATATTATCAACAACCTCCTTAAAAATTAAATCTGGATTTAACCATGCACAAAGCACATGAACGCACGGATTCCGAGTATTATGTTCAACTATGCGCGAAATCCCTGTTTCGCAAATAGTTGCGGGCCATCTTGCTCCGCATGGTCGGAACATTCCACGTCGCTCGCCCGCAACTACCGCACTTTGGAGCGTGTGCTTTCGCGAAACCTGGTCGCATCGTTTATTTCACGCCCACTTTTTTGCATATTTCCGCGAGACAGCATTTCTCGCAGTGCGGCGTGGTCCGCGCGGTGCAGACGGCGCGCCCGTGCTCGACGAAGCGGTGGCAGAGCCCGTTGCCTTCCTCGGGCGGGACGATTTTCCACAGCGCCATCTCGACTTTTTTCGGCTCCTTTATCCCGTCCACGAGTCCGATGCGGTTGCACAGGCGGATGCAGTGCGTGTCCGTGACGATGGCGGGTTTTTTGAACACGTCGCCCATGATGAGGTTCGCGCTCTTGCGGCCGACGCCCGGGAGATGGAGCAGCGCGTCGAAGTCGTCCGGCACCTGGCCGCCGTACTCGTCGCGCAGCACCTTCATGCAGGCGTTTATGTCCCTCGCCTTGCTCTTTCCGAGCCCGCACGGGTGCACGATCTCCTCAATCTCCTCGGGCGTCGCCGCCGCGAGCGCGTCCACGTCCGGGAACTTCTCGTAGAGCTTTTCCACGACCACGTTGACCCGCGCGTCCGTGCACTGCGCCGCGAGCCGCACGCTCACAAGCAGCTTCCACGGCTCGTTGTACTCGAGCGTGCAGTCGGCGTCGGGGTATTCAGTTTTCAGCCGCCGGATGACTTCCAGCGCAAGCTGCTTCTTTGCCATAATAATGAGTGTAGCACAGTTGCGGAGTTTTTTCAACACGGCGGCATATATAAAATTTTTCCGAATGGAGAAAAAAGTCTGATTGATACAAACTTATTTCTCTACAGAGAAAAAACTTTTGCGCCATCCGCGACCAGTTCCCGAAAATCCTCCTGACGCTCGACGAGATTGGCGCAGGCACAAGCCACGAGGG
>JAJQIQ010000194.1 GCA_021199135.1 Clostridiales bacterium
TATTGCTGGCAGGCCGCCGCGACCATCGCCGCTGATGCAATCGCGACTGCGTCCGCGCCCATCGCGATAGCCTTTGCGAAGTCGGACGAGATGCGGAACCCGCCGGTGATGACGAGCGAGATGTCAGACTGAACACTGTCCAGATATGCCCTGGCGCGATGGAGCGCATAGACGGTCGGGACGCTCGTCGCATCGCGCACGATTGCAGGCGATGCCCCGGTCGCGCCGCCGCGCCCGTCGATTGTCACAAAGTCTGGTTCTGCGAATACGCAGACCGCGAGGTCGCGCTCGATGCGGCCAGCGGCAATCTTTATCCCGATTGGCCTGCCGCCGGAGCGCTCCCGGAGCATCCTCACCATGTCCCTCAGGTCCTCCACGGTCTTTATCTCCTCAAACTTCGACGGGCTTATCACGTCCTCGCCCGGGGTCTTGCCGCGGATCGCCGCGATCTCCGGCGTGACCTTTGAGCCGGGCAGATGCCCGCCCATCCCGGGCTTCGTCCCCTGGCCTATCTTTATCTCGATCGCGTCCGCGTCCTGGAGGTTCTCGTCGGTCACGCTGTACTTGTTCGGCACGTACTCGAAGATATACTTGTATGCCGCCGCGCGCTCCTCGGGGAGGATGCCGCCCTCGCCGCTGCACATCGCGGTCTTCGCCATAGCGCTGCCCTTCGCGAGCGCGATCTTTGTCTCCTTGGAGAGCGCGCCGAATGACATGTGCGAGATGTAGACCGGGCTCTCGAGCACCATCGGCTTTTTCGCGCTCTTTCCGATGACGGTGCGCAGTTTCACGGGAGCGTGCTCGTCGAGGGGAAACGGGTCGAGCTGCGCGCCCATGATCAGTATGTCGTCCCAGCCCGGCATCGGGAATTTCGTCCCCATCGCCTCGATTATGGACTCATCCGTGACCGCCATGCGGTGAATCGCGTTCATGAAGCGGTAGCCGGTGCCGGTATTCTTCGTCTCGGAGGGATATTCAAGCGAGACAGGGGCTGCCGCAGCCTTTTCCTCGGCTTCTGGCGCAAGTCCCTCGGCCGTTTCCATTTTTTCTGCCGCCGCTGCTTCCTCCACGGGCTCGAACTTGCTCGGCGGCTGCTTGCACAGCGGGCATTCCGTAAGCTCGGAGAACGGCTTCCCCTCCTTTCCCTCATCATAGACATATCCGCATACCGTGCATCTGTAGACCATAAGCGCTCCTTTCTGTCTCAATCAGTAGTTCTCAAGGTAAATCTCGAAATAGCTCTGCGGGTGGTTGCAGGTCGGGCATACCTCCGGGGCGTTCGCCCCGACGACGATGTGCCCGCAGTTGCGGCACTCCCAGACCTTGATCTCGCTCCGCGAGAACACTTCCACCGCGTCCACGTTCTTAAGCAGCGCGCGGTAGCGGTCCTCGTGGTGCTTCTCGATCTGAGCGACGCGCCTAAACTGCGCGGCGAGGTCGTGAAAGCCCTCGTCGTCGGCTGTCTCCGCGAATCCCACGTACATGTCCGTCCACTCGTAGTTCTCTCCGGCTGCCGCGGCCGCGAGGTTTGCGGCGGTGTCGCCGATGCCGTCGAGTTCTTTGAACCAGAGCTTCGCATGCTCCTTCTCGTTGTCCGCGGTTTTCTGGAAGAGGGCCGAGATCTGCTCGTAGCCCTCCTTCTTTGCGACGGAGGCGAAGTAGGTGTACTTGTTGCGCGCCTCGGACTCGCCTGAAAATGCCGCCATAAGGTTCTTCTCTGTCTGTGTTCCTGCGTATTTGCTCATTTTTCTTCCTCCTTCATTTTATCGGTGCCGACACGTTGTGTCAACACTGATTTGATTAAATATCCCGATTCCATGTGGTCGAACAAAAGTGTGAATAACGAGATATTTTGTCCATTATATTGGCGAAGAGCGGCGTTGACAATTAGAAAATCTATCAATATGACATGGAAAAATTATCCTTTTCTGAAAGCTGTTCATAAAAAATTTATAAAAAACTGTCACAAGTCAATTCACAGATTAAAAGAAACGTGGTAAAATGACAAAGTGCGTGTGTGAAAACCATTTTCGATGCACGGATTGAAAAGGAAATTGACTATGTTGAGAAATTTTTTGGTCTGCCTGGTCGCAGGGGCGGCGGCAGGGGTCGGCACGGGATTCGCGGGGCTCTCGGCGGCGACGGTGATATCGCCGATGCTAATCGCGTTTCTGGGCTGCCCTTGGTATGAATCGGTGGCGATCGGGCTGGCTTCGGACGTGCTGGCCTCAGCCTTCTCGGCCGTGATATATAAAAAGAACGGGCACATGGATTTGAAGAACGGCGTTTTCATGCTGATTTCTGTCCTCGTCATGACGGTGGTCGGCAGTTTCTTCTCGCAGTTTCTGCCGGACCTGGAGATGGGATTCATCTCCATTATAGCGACGGCGCTCATGGGCATCAGATTTGTCGTTTGGCCGGCGGTGAAGCAGCGCGAGGGGATTATGCAGCAGGGCGTGGCCGTAAGGAGAATCATGTCCATCGTCTGCGGCGCGTTCATCGGATTCTACTGCGGGTTCATGGGAGTTGGCGGCGGGATGATGATGCTCTTCATCCTGACCATCGTGCTGGGCTACGAGCTCAAGACCGCGGTTGGAACGAGCGTTTTCATCATGGCGTTCACGGCGTTTACCGGCGCGGCGTCGCACTTTTATTTCGGCGAGATAGAAAGCTACATCCCCGAGCTCGTGCTGTGCTGCGTGTTCACGCTGACGTTCGCGCTCATATCGTCATATTTTGCGAACATGATGAGCCCGATA
>JAJQIQ010000192.1 GCA_021199135.1 Clostridiales bacterium
GGGAGAATCCTATGAACAACAACACTTACGGCATTGACTTCGGCACTTGCAATTTCAAGGTATTCTGCAAGTCCACTGGGAAAATCTTGAATGAGAAGAACACGATCGCGGTCATCAACAAGAACCAGATTTACGCATGCGGCGACCCGGCCTACGCGATGTTCGAGAAGGCTCCTGAGAGCATCCACGTCATATTCCCGGTCGTGAGCGGCGTGATTGCCGACTGTAACCTCCTGCAGACCATGATATTCGACTACCTTGAGACGAAGATGCGCGGCAGGGTCAAGAACGCTGACTTCATCGTCGCGGTGCCGACCGACATCACGGACGTCGAGAAGAGGGCGTTCTTCGACCTCTTCTACAAGAGCAAGTACCGCCCGAAGAGCGTGCTGCTGTGCGAGAAGCCGCTCGCGGACGCGGTGGGCCTCGGGATAGACGTAAACGAGCCGACCGGCGTGATGGTCGTCGACATGGGTGCGGACACGATCGAGATCTCCGTGATTTCCCTGGGCGGATTAGTGCTCAGCGACCTCATGCACTTCGGCTCAAACCGGCTCGACGAGTCGATAATCAGCTACCTGCGCAAGGAGTTCAACCTCGTGATCGGAAAGAAGACCGCCAAGGCCCTGAAGGAGGAGCTCGGCAGCGGCCTGCCGGGCCGTCAGGAGAGCATGGTCGTCGTCGGGCTTGACATGGTGAGCGGCCTGCCGGTGGAGCGCGATATCTCAGCTTCGGTCGTATACGAGGCGATAAAAGGCAACCTCGAGTCGATCTGCACCTCGATAAAGCTGATCTTAGAGAAGACCCCGCCGGAGCTCGCGCGCGACATCATCCACTCCGGCATATACATCACCGGCGGCGGCTCGCAGATAGCCGACCTCGACGCGCTGTTCTCGCAGATCACGAACATCCGCGTCAACACCTGCGAGGACCCGGAGGAGAGCGCGGTGCGGGGGCTCTCAAAGATAGCCTCCGACCCGAAGTACCGCCGTCTTCCGTTTACGGTGAAGACAAGTGCTCTCAAATAGGCATTTTATTAAAAATTAAGTCAGGATTTAATTATTTAAGAGGACTAAATGATAAGCTACCGCAACATGAAAAAGAAAAAAATTCCGAGCAAATATCTGCTCGCGGTCCTCACTGTCGTCTGCATCGTCGTGATATTCACGAGCCTGGTATTCGGCATAAGCGGGGGACCGCTCTCCGACGCGGCGGGCTATGTCTTCGTCCCGATGCAGGATGGGATAAACCAGGCAGGCCTGTGGCTCTCCGACAAGGCGAACGATTTCAAGACCTTAAGCGAGGTGCTTGAGGAGAACACGGCGCTGCAGGAGCAGGTCGATGACCTCACCATGCAGCTCAACGAGATAAAGCTCGACCAGTACGACCTCGAGCAGTACCAGCAGCTCCTAGGCCTCGACGAGGAGTATTCCGATTATGACAAGGTCGCGGCCTCCGTCATCGCCTCCGACACGAGCAACTGGTTTTCCACATTTACGATAAACCGCGGCAAGAAGGACGGCGTGGACGTCGGGATGAACGTCATCTCCGGCAGCGGGCTCGTCGGCATCGTGACCGACGCGGGCCAGAACTACGCCAAGGTCAGAAGCATCATAGACGACTCGAGCAACGTCAGCGCGATGGTGCTCACGACCAAGGACAATTTCAACGTCTCCGGGAGCCTGCAGTCGATGAGCGAGAGCAAGCTGCTCCCGTTTTCGGAGCTCCAGGACGAGGACGATGAGGTCTCCCTTGGGGACCCGGTCGTGACGTCCTACGTCTCCGACCAGTACCAGCAGGGGCTTCTCATCGGCTACATCTACGAGATAGAAGACGACCCCAACAACCTTACGAAGTCCGGGACTATAACCCCGGTCGTGGATTTTGAGCACCTGCAGAACGTCCTCGTCATCACGGCCGTAAAGAACAGCGGCGAGGCCGACATCGCGGCCTCAAGCAGCACAGAGGAGCAGTAGGAAACAATGCGCAGGGTCATAGTGCTTTTTCTCATAATAACGGCCTGCTTTTTGCTGCAGACGACGGTCTTTCAGTCGCTTGCGATAGCGGGGATATCCCCGAACCTCCTCATAGTCGTCGTCTCGTCGTTCGGGATGATGCGCGGCAGGAAGGAGGGCCTTTTGGTGGGATTCTTCTGCGGGCTGCTTATGGACATATTCTTCGGCTTCTACCTCGGGGTGTACGCGCTTTTGTACATGTATGTGGGCTTTGTCAACGGCTTCGTCCAGAAGCGGTTTTACCCGGACGACCTGAAGCTCCCGATGGTGATGATAGGCGCAAGCGACATAGCGCAGAACCTTGTCGTCTATGTGGTCATGTTCCTGCTCCGCGGCCGGTTTGACTTTTTGTACTATCTTCGCGCGATCATCATGCCGGAGTTCGTCTACACGATGGTCGTGACGATTTTTTTGTATCTCATACTCCTGAAGATAAACCAGGGGCTTGAGTCATATGAGCGCAGGAGGGCAAAGAAGTTTGATGCGTGACGTCAGGGAATTTTTAAAAAATTTTTTCAGCTCCCGCCTCTTTGTCGTGGTGGCCGTGTTCATCGTGCTCTTTGCGGTCATCCTCGGGCGGGTGTTCTCGCTCCAGATCGTAAACGGCAAGTCCTACCAGGACAACTTCGCGTTGCGCATCGAGAGGACCCTCTCGGTCAACGCCACCCGCGGCAACATATACGACTGCAACGGCAACCTCCTTGCCTACAACGAGCTCGCCTACTCCGTGACGATCAC
>JAJQIQ010000189.1 GCA_021199135.1 Clostridiales bacterium
ATTAGTTTCTAAACCTGTTTTGATACAATCTCCCCAAATCTGATATATATGCATCACATATTGCGGTGTTAATTCTTTGCCTTCACTTTAAATAGAAGCGGTATACAATTTGACTTCTCCTCTAAGCAACTCAACAAATTCTATACCTTTATCATCATCAGCTGAGGCATCCTTTTCATACCAATCCTTGATTTTACATCTTATGCCATTGTGCTTGAAAACATCCCCGGTAGCACATCCGGGGCACTCTTTAACAACATTTTTTACAGGGCCGAATAACGACATCTGTTCTTCATCAGAGGTTTCTTCAATCATTTTGCAGCTGTCTGGAATGACATACTTGAGGCCATCCATCTGCCAGATATTCCATGAAATAATTTTTGCAATCTCCTCAATCATATCTGGTGTAGGCTTGGCATTAAATCTGTCCTCGTAGTACTCTACAAAAGTAAACAAGAGATTCTCCCTTGCCATAAGGAGATTGTCACCCTGCCATTCGTATCCATATACGCTCTTGTAAGCGCTCTTGGCCCACTCATACCATAGAGCTTTATCATCTATAGGAACATTCTCATCCACAACACGAAGTTTTCTGTCCAGCAGGCCAATCCTTTCCCCTACAGGAATGTCTTCACCAGATGAAGCGTCATACCTGCTTACAAGATAAGGAGCCTCTCCACAGGTTATCTCAAGTCTGTTCTCTTTGACGTAGCTTTTCCAGTCCTTTCCATCAGTATTGGGAAAAACTATATGTTCCGCATTGCGAACCCATTTATATCCAGACCGCGTGTTGAATACATTCTTGTACCCAAACCATGCCTCATCCACGAGGTTGTTCTGATCATTGCATATCCACGAAGGTGTGAAGACCTCCGCCTTGTCACGCACGCGCGCAATCTGCTCATCACTAGACTTCTTGACCCTGGGCCGTACCAAGCCTCCTTCCTTGGACAAGATGGCATTACATGTAATCTCTTCTTTGAACCTGTAAGCCGGATTGTATGACACATAGTCATCTGTGGCCCATATGATGTTGCCGCCGGTTGTTCTGTCCTTAAGGAGAATCTTTAAGATCTCTTCGTCAAAGCTGTGGAAACCAGTCTTGTTGTCATTGTATGCTGTTGTATCTCTGGTATCTTCCATAATCCTACTCTCTACATGTAAGTGCTGTGCTTTAGTGTTGCCCCTTGACTATTGGAATATAGTGTAGCATTTTAACCTTATGATTACTATAGCAATGCTTCTGCAAATAGGACAATATGCTGAATATGTCCACAAAATCCCCTCATACCCTGCCAGACAGGCCTGCAAATCCGATATAGGACTGCATACAGCACCTTACACTCTCCATGCTAACATTATACCATAACAAAAAATAGTTTTCAACAGTTTTCAAGGCTATATTGTTAATGAATTTTAACAAGCCATTTTTTTGCACAGAAAAGTGTTCCGGGTGGTCTGGACAGAATAAAACCCCACCTGCTAGGTGAGGAATGAAGTCATTAATGCTATAAAAGTCTATCCACCTGCCGTTTCTCAGGCCATCCGCAACACTTGAACCAGCAGTATGTCTCTTCCAAGCCAGCCTGCAGTACAGAGTACCCCAGAGCAGCATTAACGTTATAACTTCATGCTGTCACCTTACATCCTTTATTATCTTCACCGCTTTGCCCTGGATGAGGACGCTGTCAAATTCCATGGGCTTGTAGCTGCCGTTCTCAGGTTTCAGGATTATCTTGTGCCGGCTGTCGTCTGTATAAAACCGCTTGAGGGTAGCCTCGTCATCTATGAGAGCCGCCACTATCTCTCCCTGCTCAGCTGTTTCTTGTTTGCGGCAGATTACGATGTCGCCGTCCTCGATGCCGGCCCTGTCATTGAGTCTCCCTTCGCCCGCAGTGCAAAGAACTCGCCCTTGCCCAGTAGAAGACGGTCAATGCTTAAGTATGTTTCAACGTTCTCTTCTGCATAGATCGGAGTGCCGCAGGCTATCATTCCCACAAGAGGTATGCCGGAAGGTCTGCCTTCATCCGGCTGCACTATGCCGCGCCTGCCCTTGGACTCAAGAAGGCCCTTCTCCTCAAGGCTTTTGACGAACCTGTGGACGCTGCTTGTGGATTTGAAGCCTACAGCCTGGGCTATCTCCCTGTATCCGGGGGCTTGGTGGTGCTCTGCGCTGTAGCTGTTTATGAATTCGAGGATTCTCGCCTCAACTTCCTCTTTAGGTGCTAACATAGGGTACTCCGGGTAATACAAAATAGAACATTGTTCGTTTAAGAGGACAATATACAGCTTGCGGCAAGCAGTATCAATGTGCAAAGTGCATAAATCCGGCAAAAAGTAACATAAAACCCCGCCGTTGCTGGCGGGGTGGAAAGTCTTAACTGGCAGGGGTTACTTGTTGTTCTTCTGCTCCTGGGCGCTGGAAAGGAGGTCGCCGATGGATGTGCCGGAGACGGAGCCTTCGCTCCATGCGGAGAGCTCATCGGAGTCGCTGCGGCGCGGAGCGCGGGGCTTGCGGGACTTGGAGTTGCCGCCCTCTTCGTCATCGCGGTTCTCGCGGAAGCGCTTGCGCTTCTCATTGGGTGCGGATGAGGACTCGGATGCGGGCAGAAGGGCCTTCATGGAGACGTTCATCTTCTGGTTGGCGGCATCGATCGCCATGATCTTGACCTCTACTTCCTGTCCTACGGAAAGGACGTCGGCTGCGTCGCCGATTCTCTCGTTGGAGGTCTGGGAGATGTGAAGG
>JAJQIQ010000159.1 GCA_021199135.1 Clostridiales bacterium
GTCATGCACAGGAAGGCGACGTTGACGCCGTGCATCTGCGCCTCGCTCCCCTCGGCCTTAGACGCGCTTGCGGCGACCGACATGATCCCCGCGAATACCGCGCTGCCGATCGCGCCCGCGATGGTCCTAAGCGACGACAGGAGCGCCGTCGCGTCGGCGACCGCCTCTTTTTCGACGTGGGCCGTGCCCCAGGTGACGAGCGTCATCAGCAAAAAGCCGAACGCGACGCTCCTTATGACATAGCAGACCGACGAAACCCAGATCGGCGTCTGCAGATTTATGAATCCCATGATTATCGAGCCGATGAACACGAGAACCGCGCCCGAGATAAACAATTTTTTGATCCCGGCCTTGTCGTAAATCCGCCCGGCGAAGGGGCTTACGATCGCGTTCGCGAGCGCGCCGGGGAGGAGCACGATCCCCGATATCGTCGCCGAGAACCCGCGCACGTCCTGCACGTAGAGCGGCATCAGGACCGACGCGCCCATGAGGATCAAGTAGAGCAGCATCGACGCGATGAGCGCGATGTCATACTTTGCGGACTTTAAAATCCGAAGGTTCAAAAACGGCCTCTCGAGGTGCAGCTGCCTGTAGACGAAAATCACAGCGGCGACGACACCGACGATCAATGAGAGCCATACCGAGATGTTTGAAATCCCGTAGTTGGCGAGGTTCCCGACGCCGAGCGTGATCCCGCCGAACGCGAATATGCTCACGACAAACGAGAGGATGTCAAGCTTCTCTGCCGCAGTGTCGAGCACGTTCTCAAACACGCATATCGCCATGACAAGCGCGATGACGACCACGATCAGCGTCATCCCGAAAATCGCGCGCCAGCCTATGAGGTCCACGAGTATCCCGCCGAGCGTCGGCGCCACGACCGGGGCAGCCCCGACCGCGAGCCCGTACCAGCCCATAGCAAGCCCCCTCTTTTCAGGGGGATAGATCGAGAGCAGGATGACCTGCGACATCGACATCAAAATCCCGTTGCCGCAAGCCTGGAAAACCCGGCCCACGATGAGCATCGGGAAGCTCACCGAGCAGAGCGCGATGACGAGCCCTACGGCGACGATCCCTATCGCCCCGACGTAGAGCACCTTCGTCGGGATGCGGCGGATCAGAAACGCCGTCAGCGGCATAACGATCCCCATCACGAGCGAGTAGACGCTTATGAGCCACTGGCCCTGCGACGACTCGATCCCCAGCTCCCGGTCAATCGCCGGGAGCGCGGTGCTCAAGGCCGTCATCAGGAGCGTCGTCGCCACGCAGGTGATGATGATGTTGATTAAAATCAGGGTCCTTTTTCTCTCCGAAATCTGCGTACCAACAGCCATCTTATGCCACCTCCCCTTCAAGCCCTGCCTTCTTTTTCAGCGAACTGTACGAGTGCATGAGCAGCAGGACGGAAACCACGAAAGCCACCACGTCCGCTATCGGCTGGGCTATGATGATGCCGTTCATTCCCACGATCGCCTGGAAGATGAACATGAGCGGTATGAAGAAAATCCCCTGCCTGCTGAGGTTGAGGAAAAGCGCAGATCCCGCCGCGCCCATCGCCTGCAGGGTGTTCGCCGCGACATAGAACACGCCGACCAGCGCGCCCGTGATGAGCATCTCCCTCGTAAACTGCATAGCATAACCAGATGACTCTGTCTCTGTGAGGAATACGTTTACGATCGGTTCCGCAAATCCGATGCACAGCAGCGACACGGCAAGGCAGAGTATGAACGCGAACGCAAGCGAGAAGTACATGAGTTTTTTCAGCCTGTCCCACTTGTGCGCGCCTACGCAATAGCCAATCAGCGACTGGACGCCCTGCCCGATGCCGCCCGCGAGCATCGTCGCGAACATCGTTATCTTCGTCGCGACTCCGGTCGCCGCGACAGCCAGGTCGTTGTACGCTGCCATCCTCGCGTTCATGATGATCGTCGCCACGGACACCATGAGCGTACCGAAGGCCGACGGAATTCCGATTATCATCACGCTTGAAAAAATCTTGTTTTTCATCGAAAAATCCTTGAGGCTCGCTGAGAGCATTGACTTTCCGAGCGCGAAATACAGGAAATAGTAGCAGGCCGCGACCAGCATCGAGATCGTCGTCGCGAGCGCCGCGCCGCGCGTGCCCATCCCGAATCCGAGGATGAAAATCGGGTCAAGGATGATGTTTAAGAGGTTGCCGCCCAGCATACCGAGCGTGGCTGTCATCGACTTGCCCTCGCAGCGGATGATGTTCGAGAACGCGCTCGTGATCACCGCAAACGGTCCGGCGATTGCGATGATCCGCATATAGGCCATCGCATAATCCCAGGTGCTCTCGCTCGCGCCGAGGACGCTTAGGATCGGGTTCGCAAATATCTCGTATATCGCAAGCAAAATTATGCCGCCAACAATGCCGCCCCACATGCAGAACGAGCAGGTCTTTTTCGCGTAATCCTTGTCGCCCTTGCCGAGCGCGCGGGAGATGACGGACGTGCCGCCCATCCCGAACACCGTGCCCATCGCCGTCAGAATCAAAAACAGCGGCGTGCCGAGCGAAATCGCCGCGACCTTTAAGTCATCGTGCGTCAGCCCGATGAAGAACGTGTCCGCGAGGTTGTAGACCAAATTGAAAAGCACAGCGACCATCGCCGGGATCGTGTTCTTTAAGATAGCCTGCGGGACGGACATCGTCTCGAACATCGCCATAGACGCGTTCCCCTTGCCGCTCTCCTTCTTCGCAACCGCTTCCTGTGAAGCTTTGCCCTC
>JAJQIQ010000046.1 GCA_021199135.1 Clostridiales bacterium
GTACCAATTCTTTGAAACAATGTCACTAGATAACTTAAAATTTTTTATTTGACATTTTCACGCTTTTACATTAAGATGTGGAATAACGTTTTGATTTGCGGAGGAATTTGCCATGAGCTTTTCATTTTTGAATATACTCCCGCCACCTGAGGAAATCAAGCGGGATTACCAGTTCCCGGAGGAGCTCGCCGAGCTCAAAAAACGGCGCGACGCGGAAATTTCCGCTGTCATCACGGGAAAGGATTCCCGGTTTCTGCTTATTATCGGGCCCTGCTCTGCGGACAACGAGGACTCGGTCTGCGATTATGTCAGCCGCCTCACGAAAATACAGGAGGACATCGGGGATAAAATAATCATAATCCCAAGGGTCTACACGAACAAGCCGCGCACGACCGGCTCCGGATACAAGGGGATAGCCTCGCAGCCAGACCCCGAGAAGGCTCCCGACATGGTCGAGGGGCTCATCGCGATGCGCAAAATGCACATACGCGCCGTCGCCGAGAGCGGGCTCACCTGCGCCGACGAGATGCTCTACCCCGAAAACTGGGGCTATGTCGAGGATCTGCTGTCCTACGTGGCAATCGGTGCGCGCTCGGTCGAGGACCAGCAGCACAGGCTGACCGTAAGCGGATTCGACGTCGCCTCCGGCATGAAAAACCCTACGAGCGGCGACTTCTCCGTGATGCTCAACTCTGTGTACGCAGCCCAGCATCCCCACCATTTCGTCTACCGGGGCTACGAGGTCGAGACGACTGGCAACCCGCTCGCACACGTCGTCCTGCGCGGTGCCGTCAGCAAGCACGGAAACGCCACGGCGAACTACCACTTCGAGGACCTCATACGCCTGCACAATATGTACGAAAAGCTCGACATAAAAAATCCCGCCGCCGTCATCGACACGAACCACTCCAACTCCGGCAAGCAGCACCGCGAGCAGATCCGCATCGCCAAGGAGGTCATGCACAGCCGCCAGCTCTCCTCCGAGATACGGACGCTCGTCAAAGGCCTCATGATCGAGAGCTACATCGCGGAGGGCTGCCAGCCTGTCGGCGGCCACACCTACGGCCAGTCCATCACCGACCCCTGCCTCGGCTGGGAGGACTCCGAGAAACTCATCTATGAGCTCGCTGAAATGGCATAAAATTAAATCATGATTTAATTTTATTGGCATACGCCATTATAGCGGCGACCGTCTTTGCGTCCTGGAGTTTCCCGGCGTAGACCATCTCGCAGAGCTCATCCACCGTGTAGGTCTCCACTTCGATCGACTCCGAGTCGTCGAGATGCTGCACGCCCGGGGTGAGGCCTGTCGCGAGATATACGTCCACGAACTCGTCGCAGAAGGCGACCGTCGTCCGAAGCGAGAGCAAGAACTCGATTTTATCGGCCTTGTACCCGGTCTCCTCCTCAAGCTCACGCGTCGCGCAGATGGCGGTGTCCTCGTCGATGCTGTCGCGCTTGCCGGCCGGAATCTCGAGCGTCTCCCTCTCTATGGCGTTGCGGTACTGGCGCACCATGATGATCTTCCCGTCAGGCATGACCGGCACGACCGCCGCCGCGCCCATGCGGTGCGAGACGAAATCCCACTCCTCGATATTTCCGTTCTCAAGCTGCATCGTGTCCTTGTAGATGTCGAGGATTGTGCCCCTGTAGGCAAGTTCCCTCTTCAGACGCGTATTTTTTTTAACCATTTCCTACCTCCACCCTCCGATAAGTTATTCTCCCGTACTTGTCGTGTTCCTGGACAAAATCATATTTTTTAGGCTTCTCCTTTTCCGCGATATGCTCCTCCATTATTTTTTGGACTTTCTCATATGGCGCGGGAAAATCAAGCCGCTCCACGATCTCCTCCGCGGTATATCCCAAATCCGCGAGGTGCCTTATCGCGCCGCCGCAGGCCGCCTCGAACGCCATCTTCGATGCCGCCTCCCGCGCGTACTCGCCCTCTGCTTTTATGATATATTCTTCGTTTTCTGGCAAAATATTTTCTCCAAAAAAATTCTTTCTAAAAAAGGAAAGGTGCCCCTGCGGCTGCGGAGGCACCCATGAAAACAATGATACCACGGATTGCTCCGTGCTACGCACTCTCGCAATCCTACAACCATTCGCAATCCGCTCATTTTTCTGCGAAAAATGGCTACTTGCTCATGTTTGGGGCGGGTCCCAAATCCTCGCAATTGTGAGCAAGCTCACATTGCGTTGCTTTTGTCCCCTAGTATCATCAAATTAGAGCACAAGCGACGGTGCTGAGTAAGTCCTGGAGAGAAGCTCACTGTTGAGCATATAGAGGCTCTTCGCATCGTCCCCGTAGAGCTCCATCTTCGTGATCTGGTCTGAGGAATTCTTCTCCTCCTCGCCCTGCTCCTTGACAAACCAGTCCAAAAACTGCGTCGTGCGGTAATCGTTCGCCTTGACTGCCGCCGCATAGATATCGTTGATGAGCGAGGTCACATACTTCTCGTGCTCGAGCCCGGCCTTGAGCGGATCCATGAGGTTTGAGAACTTTTTGTCAGGCTTTTCGATCGCATCGAGCGTGACGGTCTCGTCGTTGTTGTGCAGGTACTTGTAGAAGAGCATCGCGTGATCCTGCTCCTCCTTCGCCTGGATTTCATACCAGTTCGCGAACCCGTCGAGGCCCTTTGAGTCGTAGTAGTTTGCGATGTCGAGGTACAGGTAAGCCGAATAGAACTCCTTGTTGATCTGCTCGTTGAGTAAGGTGGATACTTTCTTGTCCATAATCGTC
>JAJQIQ010000073.1 GCA_021199135.1 Clostridiales bacterium
GGCTATCACCGCGTTTCTGCACCTCGACATGGACAACCTCGGCTCGACCGACGTGTCGGTGAAACTTTTCAACAAGGACGTGAGCACCGATTTCTACCTTCAGAACGACGCGGCGTATGAGCTCGTGAAGATGCACATCCCCGAGCTTGAGGCGCGGCTGCGCGAGAAGGGATACAACTGCACGGTGTCGGTCGTAAACGAGGAGAAGCATGTCGATTTCGTGGAGGACTTCCTCAAGCAGGACCTACCGTCAGCTGGGCAGGTGCACAGGTACTCGTTTGACATGAGGGCATAAATATGGCAAAAACCACTTTCAGTCCGTTTCAGTTCGGACAGCTCAATGGCAGAAACAATGGAGACGGCGACGAAAAGAATAGAGAAGAGAACAGGCGGAACCCCCGGCAGCCTCAGCCTGAAAAGAAGCCCGAGGGCAGGACGTTCGACCCGGACAAGACCGCGGTCGCCCTCGCCTACGATCCGGGCGACGTCGCCCCGCGCATCCTTGCGACCGGCAAGGGCGTGGTCGCCGAGAAGATCATCGAGACCGCGGAGGAGAACGACGTCCCGACCTACAAGGACAACAAGCTCGCTGACACGCTCTCGAAGCTGCAGATCGGCGACGCGATACCGCCCGAGCTCTACGAGGTCGTCGCGCAGATCCTCGTCTTCGTCGACGACATGGACAAGCTGAGGGCGAAGATGGCAGGCGCGAGGCACTGATTTCCTAAAAACTTGACAATTCAATAGGCACAATGTACAATGTACAGTGGCGTATGAGACATTCATGTGATCTTGAACGATCACGAATGCAAAACGCCTTCTCCTGAAGAAGAGCGGAGGGCAGGAGGAGCCCAAAGAAGGAGGCAGTGATGCCGAGGGATCCATCGGAAAATAACGAGGACATTGAGATAGAGATTGACCTGAAGGAAGTGTTTCGGGCGCTGTGGCACAGATGCCCGGCGATTCTGGCGGTGTGTCTCGCGGGAGGCATCCTGGCGGGGCTGATAACCGAGTTCTTCATCCCGCCGACCTACACCTCCACCACGAGCATCCTGGTGCTCACGAAGGAGACGACGCTCACGTCGCTTGCAGACCTGCAGCTGGGGAGCCAGCTGGCAAACGATTACGAAGTGCTGATCACGGCACGCGGCGTGCTGAACGAAGTGATAGATGACCTCGGCCTCGAGATGGACTACGAGGAGTTAAAGAAAAAGATCACGGTCGAGAACCCCACGGACACGCGGATCCTCGAGATTTCGGTGAGGGACCAAAACCCCACCCAGGCGCGGGACATAGTAAATGACCTCGCGTCGGTGGCCTCGGTATACATAGGCGACATGATGGAGGTCGTGCCGCCGAAGATCGTCGAGGAGGGCATCGTGCCGAAGAAGCGCACCAGCCCGAACTTCCTGCAGAACGTCATCATCGGGGTCGTAATCGGGCTTTTGGTCAGCGGCGGGATTGTCGTCGGGATAACAATCACGGACGACACGATAAAAGACGAGGAGGACGTGGAGAAATACCTCGGCCTGTCCACGCTCGCGAGCGTCCCGGACCGCCGTGATTTCATAAACGGCAAGAAGAAAAAGAAAAAGCGCGGCAAGAATAAGGGCAGTAAGAGGTAGCAGGCAGATGGCAGGATACATGGAACAGACCGTGATAATGACGGATCAGAGAAAATCGAATTACTACTACGAGGAGGCAATGAAAACTCTTCGAACAAACGTTCAGTATACCGGACGCAGTGTCCGCACCGTCATGTTCACGAGCTGCATGCCGAACGAGGGCAAGAGTGACATCACGATGCAGCTCGCGAGGGAATTTGGGAACCTCGGGAAAAAGGTGCTCCTCGTGGACGCGGACATCCGCAAGTCGGCGCTCGCAGGCCGCTACAAGATCCAGCGCGCCGTGCTCGGCCTCTCGGACTACCTCAGCGGGCAGGTGAGGATGGAGACGGTCATCTACCAGACGAATTTTACGAACCTCGACATCATCTTTGCGGGGCCGGTCGCGCCGAACCCGTCGGAGCTTCTCGAGGACGCATTGTTCGGGGAGCTGATGAGGAGGGCGAGGGAGAAATACGATTATGTCTTCGTGGACACGCCCCCGATAGGCAGCATCATCGATGCGGCAATCATCGCGAGGCAGTGCGACGGAGTCGTGTTCGTGATACAGAGCGAGTCGATAAGCTATCACTTGGCGCAGAAGGCGAAGGAGCAGCTGGAGAAGACCGGGTGCAGGATACTCGGCGCGGTCTTAAACAAAGTTGACGTCAAGAAGGATAAATATTACGGCCATTACTACTACAAATACTACGGCGATGATGATGGCGGCAAGGGCAGGAAGCGTTGAAGAAGAAAACCGGCAGCAAAAAATTGGGATACATATTCACTGCTGTGGCACTGGCCGCGGTGGTTGCGGCGGTTGTCGTGATTGTCTTCTGCCTGAGGGCGATGGGCTTTGGCGGCGTCGTGACAGGGATGGGACGGCAGGACACGGAGGACGGGGCCGATGCATACGAGAGCGATGAATATGAGAGCGATGAATATGAGACAGAGGATTTCGACGGGATTGTCTTAGACGGCGAAAAATATGTGTACAACGACCATCTGAGCAATTTCCTTTTCATAGGCGTCGACAAGGAGGAACAGGTCGACACCTCCGACGGCTCAAGGCACGCCGGTCAGGCCGACGCGATCTACCTCATGTCGTGGGACAGGGTCACTGGGGACGTCACGGTCATCGGAATTCCCCGTGACACGATGACGGACATCGAGATTTACGCATATGATGGGACAGACATGGGTGCCGCCACCGACCACATAAGCCTCTCTTACGGCTACGGGGACGGCAAGCACACGAGCTGCAGGCTGACTGTGGAGGCGGTATCAAACCTGCTCTACGGCATCCCCATCCAGGGCTACTGTTCGATAAGCATCGGCGGCATGCCGCTCCTTACGGAAGCGGTCGGCGGTGTCACGGTCACGATACCGAACGACAGCCTCGAGTACTTGGGCGATGAGTACAGTGAGGGAAGCGAGATCACGCTGGATAAGGACAACACCGAGATTTTCCTCAGGCTCCGCGACACGACCACGACCGACAGCGCGCTTTACAGGATGGAGCGCCAGAAGACATTCCTCACCGCCTTCGCGGAGAAAGCCGAGAGCGTTTTTTCCGCGGAGCCCGAGAAGCTCACGCAGCTTATCACAGACCTCGACCCGTACATGGTCACGAACATCGGCAATGACCAGTACGTAAAAATCCTGGACGGGCTGAACGATGGCGGGCAGACATCCTACTGGACGGTTCCGGGCGAGGCCGCCGAGGGGACCTACTACGACGAGTACTACGTCTCCGACGAGGCGCTGTACGGGAAGGTCATCGAGACGTTCTACGTCAAGCAATAGATAAAGGAGGTTGCCCGTGCGCAGCGTGGCAGGCCAAATGTGACAAGATGAAAAAATGGCAGATAATTGTGATAATAATTGCATGTGCCGCCGCGGCTTTCTGCGCCGTGATGGGCATCCGGGGATGGCTTCGGCAGAAAAACGCAGGGAAAGGGTACGAGGACCTGCGCGAGGAGGTCGTCACGGAGGTCTCGGCGGCTGAACCGGATGCGGCGGCCGTGGAGGAGACGGAAAGCCAGGAAACAGTCGAGATTCCGATCGATTTCGATGCCCTCTGGGAGGAAAACCCAGACATCTATGCTTGGATCGTGGTTCCCGGCACCAGCATTGACTACCCGATACTCCGGCGCGATGACGATGACAGCTACTACCTCTCGCACGGCGTGGACGGGGAGGAGGCCGTGGAGGGAGCCATCTACACCGAGAGCTACAACAGCATGGACTTTACCGACCCGAACACCGTGGTCTACGGCCACAACATGAAAAACGGCTCGATGTTCCGCACGTTGCACAACTTCGAGGACAAAGATTTCTTCGACGAGAACCGGGACGTGACGATATACCTCCCGGATGAGATCCTGCACTACAGGATTTTCGCGGCATACGTGACGGACAACCTGCACATACTGCTGAACAATGACTTCAGCGACCCCGACGCCTACCAGAGCTACTTGGACAACATCTTTGCCATGGACAGCTCGAGCGCGTTCGTCGACACGGACATGGAGGTGAGCGCGGAGGACAAGATTCTCACATTGTCCACGTGCAATGCGGGAATATCAACACAGCGATACCTGGTACAAGCTGTACTGGTGTCCATAGAGCAATAAAAATTTTAAGGAAAGTGAGGAAAAAAGCATGAGGAAAAAGGTTTTAGCGGGAATGATCGTGGGAATGCTCCTTGTGGGCCAGGCCATGAGCGTTTTCGCGGCGGGGAGCAAGGGAACCGATGACAGCTCTTCATCCGACACGTCAGCGTCCACCGAGACGACGGCTGCGGTTGCGGCGACTGATGACAGCGCGGCTACCGCCTCTGCGATGGACAGCTCAGCGATTGCCGGCGTGGCTGCGGTAGATAAGACGGCCGCCACGGTGATTGAGCAGTTCAACAGCGGCGCGATGACCCTCGCCGATGTTGCGGACACGCTCGCCCAGGATGACGCAGCCGATGCGGACGTCATCGAGACGATGCAGGCCGACACGACGGTTGCCATGACAGATTTCTTTGACCTGCAGCTTGCAGACGGGGCCAAGAAGAACGCAAACGGCAAGTACGAGGTCAAGCTCTCTGTCACGATCCCGAGCGGCTACGACGCATACCTGCTACACTTCAGCACCGAGCGCGGCGTATGGGAAATGGTGAAGGCCACGATCGACAGCAAGGCTGGCACGATCTCAGCTGAGCTCGACGACCTCTCACCGGCAGCGGTAATCGCAGTTCCGACGAGCACCAGCGGCAGCGAAGGCGGCAGTGGCAACAGCACCAGCACAGGGACCGGGACTGAGACTGGAGCGACATCTCCGAAGACCGGCGTGACCTCTGCCTGGGCTATCTGGATGGTAGCGGCAGTCGCGTTCGCAGGCGTAGCGCTTGTGGCAGGCACCAGGAAGAAAAACGAGCAGTAAAAACTAAAAATCCATATGCGTTTATGCACACCAAAAAAAGCTCCCGATGGGAGCTTTTTTTATGCGCAATATCAAGAAAAAATATTATTCAGATTTCGCAAAGTATGCCACTTCACGAAAAGGTATCTACGCATAACCTAAAGCCTATTTTACATATTATGCGCGATCTTGTCAATAGCCAAATTTTGTAAAGTTCGCAAAGTATGCCACTTTGCGAAAATCTTATGAACATTCGAATTTCAACGAATGCCTCAAACGCATTATAGGTAGTGCCGATTGACTTGTCAAGTTTTAAACGCAATTTTGCAGAAATTTGGAGGAATGGCATATGAAAAGACAAGACGAGGCGCGGTATGGTGAAGTGCTGGATGAGTGGCTGGTTTTCATGAGAATCAGGGTCAAGGAGTCATCCTACGCTAGGTACAGGAACATGGTCGAGGCCCACATCAGGCCGGAGCTAGGTTCGTGCAGGCTGTCGGAGATGAGCATGACGCTGATAGAGACGTTCATAGTCAATAAGCTGAAAGGCGGGAGGATTGATGGGCGGGGCGGCCTGTCGGAAAAGACGGCATCGGACATGCTCACCGTGATAAAGAGCACCGTGGATTTCGCGGTATGCCACGGCTATCCGGTATCATGCAGCTTGGGAAAACTTACCGTCAAAAAGAAGGAGCCAAAGATGCGGGTCCTGTGCCAGTCCGAGCAGGATGCACTGGTGCGAGTCCTGACCGCGGACATGGACCTGTGCAAATTCGGCACCTTCCTCGCACTTTATACCGGCATAAGGGTGGGGGAACTCTGCGCGCTGCAGTGGGAGGACGTGGACCTGCACGGCTGCAAGCTTATGGTGAGGAAGACGATGCAGCGGATACAGGTGACGGACGCGCTGGCGAGGAGCAAGACAAAAATAATCATCTCCGAGCCGAAAAGCAACAGCTCCGTCAGGGAAATCCCACTGCCCTCGTTTTTGGCGGAGACCGCAAAAAATTTTGCTGGGCCGTCGGAGGCATACGTCCTGTCGGGAAAGGCAGACAGGTATGTGGAGCCGCGCACTATGCAGAACCATTTCAAGAGATACGCGGCGGAGAGCGGGATAGGCGACGTGAATTTCCACGCGCTCCGTCACACTTTCGCCACGCGTTGCGTCGAGGTCGGCTTCGACATAAAGAGCCTCAGCGAAATCCTCGGGCACGCGAACGTGAACATGACGTTGAACCGCTACGTGCACTCATCTTTTGCTTTCAAACAGCAGAACATGGAGAAGCTCACCTTGAGCATGAGGGACTGAAAAAATCCATGCAACTCAGAAAAATCCAATTGCCAAATTTCCACAAATCCACTGTTTTCAACGTATGCGGGGGATTTTTCGCAAAGTGGCATACTTTGCGAAATTCTCAAGGGGAGCGACACACATGAAGGTGAAGGCGATAGACATCCACTGTCATGTGCTTCCGGATCTCGACGACGGATCGGCGAGCATCTGGGAGAGCAAGGACATGATCCGGATGGCTTTCTGGCAGGGCGTGCGTTCAGTCATTGCGACGCCGCATTACTCGAGTGCCTTCGGCAATGACGACATCGATGTGATAAGGAGCAAATGCGAGGATCTTGAAACGTGGGCGCAGAAGGCTTTAAGCCCAGATTTTTGCGTTTATCCGGGACAGGAGATCCTCTGCTCGCACGAGGCCATGGAGAGGATAAAGGCGGGAGATGTGATCCCGCTGGCGGAAAGCGACTGCATCCTGGTGGAGTTTCAACCGTCAATCTCGTATGAACAGCTGCTTCGGCAGGTCAGGGACATCACGATGAGTCCGTACACCCCTGTGATCGCACACGCGGAGAGATACGTCGCGCTGTGGGAGGAGGGACGCCTTCGGGAGGTGCGCGGCACCGGGGCGCTGATTCAGGTCAATTATGGCTCGATAAGCGGGGACCGGCGCGACGAGCCCACCAAGTGGTGCAGACGGGCACTGAAGGAGCACATGGTCCAATTCGTGGCGACCGACATGCACAACATGGGCAGGCGGGCACCCAAGATTGAGAAGGCCGCAAGGTGGATGAGGCACCACCTCGACGAGGAATATGTCAAGGATCTATGTTTTCGGAATGCAGAGCACCTTCTCCTGAAGAAGGGCGAGGGGCAGGAGGAGCCCAAAGAAGGAGACCGTGATGCCGAGGGATGCATCGGAAAAGAATGAAGACACAGAGATAGAGATTGACCTGAAGGAAGTGCTCCGGGAGCTCTGGCGCAAATGCCCGGCAATTTTGGCAGTTTGCGTGGCGGGCGGCCTCCTGGCGGGGATGATAACCGAGTTTTTCATCCCGCAGACCTACACCTCCACCACGAGCATTTTGGTGCTAACGAAGGAGACGACGCTCACGTCGCTTGCAGACCTGCAGCTGGGGAGCCAGCTGGCGAACGACTATGAGGTGCTTATAACCGCGCGGAGCGTGTTAAACGAGGTGATAGAAAACCTCGGCCTCGACATGGAATACGAGGAATTAAAGAATAAGATCACGGTCGAGAACCCGACGGACACGCGGATCCTCGAGATTTCAGTGAAGGACCAAAGCCCCACCCGGGCGCGCAACATCGTAAACGAGCTCGCGTCGATCGCCTCGGTATATATAGGCGACATGATGGAGGTCGTGCCGCCGAAGATCGTCGAGGAGGGAGTTGTCCCACAGAAGCGGACCAGCCCGAGCCTCCCGAGGAATATCGTCATAGGCGTCCTACTGGGCTTTCTGGTCAGCGGAGGGCTCGTCGTCGGGATGACGATCACGGACGACACGATAAAGGGCGAGGAGGACGTGGAGAAATACCTCGGCCTGTCCACGCTCGCGAGCGTCCCAGACCGCCGCGACTTCATAAGCGGCAAGAAGAAAAAGAGGAGACGCGGCAAGAAGAAGGGCAGCAAGAAATAGTAAGCAGAGGGACAGTCGATGGAACAGAACGTGATAATGACGGACCAGAGGAAATCGAATTACTTCTACGAGGAGGCGATGAAGACCCTTCGGACGAACATTCAGTATGCCGGACGCTATGTCCGCACCATCATGTTCACGAGCTGCATGCCGAACGAGGGCAAGAGCGACCTCTCGATGCAGATTGCGAGGGAGTTCGGGAACCTCGGGAAAAAGGTGCTCCTCGTGGACGCGGACATCCGCAAGTCGGCGCTCGCAGGCCGCTACAAGGTGCAGCGCGCCTTGATGGGCCTCTCGGATTACCTGAGCGGGCAGGTCGGCATCGACTCGGTCATATATAAGACCAATTTTGAGAACCTCGACATCATCTTTGCTGGCCCAGTAGCCCCGAATCCCTCGGAACTCCTCGAGGACACAGCGTTCGGGGAGCTTATGAAGCAGGCGAGGAACAAGTACGACTACATCTTCGTCGACACGCCCCCGATAGGCAGCATCATCGACGCGGCAATCGTCGCGAGGCAGTGCGACGGGGCGGTTTTCGTGATACAGAGCGAGTCGATAAGCTACCACCTGGCGCAGAGGGCGAAGGAGCAGCTGGAAAAGACCGGGTGCAAGATCCTCGGCGTGGTGCTAAACAAGGTCGACGTCAAGAGGGACAAATACTACGGCCACTATTACTACAAATATTACGGCAGCTACGGTTATGGTGGCAAGGCCAAGGACGGCAGCGCGGCCGCGGCGGGAAATGATGCCGGTAAAAGCAGTGGCAAGAGAAAGAAACATTGAAGAAGAAGACAAGCAGCAAGAATTTGGGATATGTATTCATCATCGTGGTCGCGGCCGCGGTGGTGGCGGCGATTGTCGTGATCGTGCTCTGCGTGAGGGCGATGGGCTTGCAGCCCATCGCGGCAGT
>JAJQIQ010000245.1 GCA_021199135.1 Clostridiales bacterium
CGAACCTCGGCTCCACGATAGCGATGGCGTTCGACGAGTGCCCGAACGCGCTCGCTGACAGGGAATATGTGGAGAACTCAGTAAACCGCACCGCGCGCTGGCTCGTCCGCTGCAAGGCGGAGATGGAGCGGCTAAACTCGCTCGAGGACACGCTCAATCACGAGCAGCTCCTATTCGGGATAAACCAGGGCGCGATATTTAAGGACATCCGCATCGATCATGCGGAGCGGATATCAGAGCTCGGGCTCGACGGCTACGCGATCGGCGGGCTTGCGGTCGGCGAGACGCACGAGCAGATGTATGAGATTTTGGACGTCACGGTCCCGCACCTCCCGCAGGAGCGGCCGACGTACCTCATGGGGGTCGGAACACCTGCGAACATCCTCGAGGGCGTGGAGCGCGGCGTGGACTTCTTCGACTGCGTCTACCCGAGCCGCAACGGCCGCCACGGCCACGTGTACACGAACCACGGCAAGATGAACCTCTTCAACAAGAAATTCGAGCGCGACATGAGGCCAATCGAGGAGGGTTGCGGCTGCCCGGCTTGCCGGAAGTACTCCCGGGCGTACATCCGCCATCTGCTGAAGGCGGGGGAGATGCTCGGGATGCGGCTCTGCGTCCTCCACAACCTCTATTTCTACAACACGATGATGACCGAGATTCGGGACGCGCTCGATGAGGGGCGCTTCGCCTCATATAAAAAAGGAAAACTTGATGGCATGGAGCAGGGCGAGTGATAAAAGACTTGCCCTTTTTTAAAAATTGGTGTAATATGGTGAACATAGTGTATAATCTAAGGAGGCAATGGAGATGAACTTAATTTTGTTGGAGGAAGAGGCGACGACCAGCACCGGCATGAGCGGGTTTGCGATGATCATATGGCTGATCGTCATCTTCGTCATCCTGTACCTTATCATGATACGCCCGCAGAGAAAAGAGCAGAAGAAGAAGGAGGCCATGCTCTCCGAGGTCGCTGTGGGCGACACCGTGCTCACGATCGCCGGCTTCTACGGCACGGTCATCGACATCGTGGACGACACCGTGATCGTCGAGTTCGGCAACAACCGCAACTGCCGCATCCCGATGCAGAAGTCCGCGATCTCCCAGGTCGAGAAGCCCGAGGAGGCGACTGCCGCGGTCGAGAAGAAGGAAGAGAAGAAAGAGGAAAAGAAGGACGACAAGAAGGATGCCAACAAGGAGAAGAGCATAAGCGTCGGCCAGAAAAAGAAGTAGTTGAGGAGGGAACATCCCATGGAATGTCATATCGGAGTGATTTCCGGCGACGGGATCGGGCCTGAGATCGTCGCGGAGGCAAAGAAGGTCCTTACCGCCGTCGGAAAGAAATACGGGCACGATTTCATCTACACAGACATACTGATGGGCGGCTGTTCGATCGACGCGACCGGGGTGCCGCTCACGGATCAGGCGATCGCGGCGGCGAAGGCGAGCGACGCGGTCCTGATGGGCTCGATCGGCGGGGACGCGGCGACATCGCCCTGGTACAGGCTCCCGCCAGACAAACGTCCGGAGGCAGGGCTTCTTGCGCTTCGCAAGGCGTTGAACCTCTTTGCGAACCTGCGCCCGGCGAGCCTTTACCCTGAGCTTGCGGCGGCCTGCCCGCTTCGGGCCGACGTGGCTGGGGCCGGGTTTGACATGGTGATAGTCCGCGAGCTTACGGGCGGGCTGTACTTCGGGGCGAGAAAGACCGAGGAGGTGGACGGCGTCGTCACGGCGACGGACACGCTTTCCTACAGCGAGACCGAGATCCGCCGCGTCGCGAAGCGCGCCTTCGACATCGCCTCAAAGCGCAGGAAGAAGGTCACGTCGGTCGACAAGGCGAACGTGCTCGACTCCTCGAGGCTGTGGAGAAAGATCGTCGACGAGGTCGCGGCGGGCTACCCCGACGTGGAGTGCGCCCACATGCTCGTGGACAACTGCGCGATGCAGCTCGTCAAGGACCCGGCGCAGTTCGACGTGGTGCTGACGGAGAACATGTTCGGCGACATCCTCTCGGACGAGGCGAGCATGGTCACGGGCTCGATCGGGATGCTCCCGTCGGCGAGCCTAAACGACACGAAGTTCGGCCTCTACGAGCCGAGCGGCGGCTCCGCCCCGGACATCGCCGGAAAGGGCATCGCAAACCCGATCGCGACGATTCTTTCCGCGGCGATGATGCTCCGCTACAGCTTCGACCTCGACGCCGAGGCGGACGCGGTCGAGAACGCGGTGAAGGCGGTGCTTGCGGAAGGCTACCGCACTATAGACATCATGCCGAGGCCCGGCGAGCCGACGGACGGCATAAAGAAAGTCGGGACGAAGGAGATCGGCGATGCGATAAGCGAGAGATGCTAAGATACAAAAAATATTAAATTTGGATTTAATAAAATCGTCAGATGATACACAGAGGGAGGAGAGGAATATGCAAAGCGACAATGCGAGGGCGGGGATGCAGCAGGCGCCGGCGAGGAGCCTTTTCAACGCCCTGGGATTCACGCCGGAGGAGATGAAGAAGCCGATGGTCGGGATCGTGAGCTCGTACAACGAGATCGTCCCGGGCCACATGAACATCGACAAGATCGTAAACGCCGTCAAGCTCGGCGTCGCGGAGGCGGGCGGCGTGCCGGTGATGTTCCCGGCGATCGCGGTCTGCGACGGCATCGCGATGGGCCATATCGGGATGAAATATTCGCTCGTGACGCGCGACCTCATCGCCGACTCGACCGAGTGCATGGCGAT
>JAJQIQ010000075.1 GCA_021199135.1 Clostridiales bacterium
GATCTAATCCGTATGCCTCTCGAGTGTCAAGGAAACCCTGATATATGGGAAGAAGATAACGCTTGACAGTAAAATTACGGTTGGCACAATTCATCAGTGTCATTTGTCCTATCAAAACCTGAGAACGAGTCCTGTCGATTTCTATTTTATAAATAGGCCTATCCAGATCGTATATCACGTCACCGGGCTCTCGACCATAATTCGCATAACCGCCATATTTTCCCCAACGTAGATAACTAAAATAGATATCACCCCCTTCACTCGCCATTTCCACTCGACGCTCGCGTATATAATCCGTCCACGCTTCTTCCGTAAGCCTCCGGTGAAGTGCGTGTAGGAAAAGTGAAAAAGTTTGCCCCGATTCGCTGCGATTTGTCAGCGGGTCGGGGCTTTTTGGGTCTATTGGGGTTTGATTCGGGAGACTCGCGCGCGAAGCGCAGGTAATAGCGGCCTTTTCGCGCAAGTTGCGGGTGATTGGCTGGGAGTCTCGGTGATTCGCTGGGAATCGGGTGCTATTCGCGGGGAGTGCGGGTTATTCGGCGTGTGTCCGGTGCGATTCGGCCCATTCGAAAGGCAGCAGCTCCGTCATGTCCCTGCCGTCGGCCTCGTAATACGGGATCCTGTTCAGGACATCCTCGAGCCACGCCCGGGGATCAACGCCCGCCGCCTTGCAGGTGCCGATCAGCGAGTATGCGATGGCGGCCCTGTACGCCGCAGCGTCGTTTCCGCAGAACAGAAAGTTCTTGCGTCCTATGGCCAGCGGCCTTATGGCGTTCTCTATGAGATTGTTGTCGATGTTCACCCTCCCGTCGTTGACATACCACGACAGTCTGCCCATCAGGCCGAGGGTGTACCTTATGGCCTTGCCGATCCGGCTGGTCTTCGACGTGACCTCCACTTTGTCCCACAGCCATGCCTCGAAGTCCCGCAGCACGGGATAGGATTCACTCATACGCTTGTCCTTGCGCTGCCCGGCGGTCAGCCCGGACTCGTCCGCCTCGGCCTCCACCTTGTAGAGCTTGCCTATATATAGCAGGGCCGTCGTGGCCAACTCCTTGTTCTCTTCGAGGCTTTCCGTGAATTTTCTTCTGGCATGCGCCCAACATGACAGGAGGGTGATCCCTTTCACGTTCGCGAACTTGTTGTACACCTCGTAGCCGTCGCACTGCAGGATCCCCTGATAGTTGCCTA
This sequence comes from Clostridiales bacterium, assembly GCA_021199135.1. Lineage (GTDB taxonomy): Bacteria > Bacillota > Clostridia > Lachnospirales > Lachnospiraceae > Roseburia. The sequence continues at coordinate 1,192 of JAJQIQ010000075.1, forward strand.
TCACCTCCCGCGCGGCGTCGACCCCGCGGCTGCCGAGCACGTAATGGAACACGACCCCTCCCGTGACGCCGTCCCGCACGACCCACATGTAACCTTTTTTCGCCCTGTGTTTCTCGTTGTCTATGACCGGCACGACACTCTCGTCGACCTGTATGTACTCGCTCGCGAGGATCTTCCGCTTCAACAGGTTGTGCAGACTGTTCAGTTTCTCGACCGTCTCCTCGAACCACCCGCCTATCGTCGAATCGCTCACCACCAGGCCGTATTCCTTGTATTTCTGTATGATACGGTAGAAAGGAAGGTGGTACATGAACTTGTCCACGACGATGTCCGTCAGAATGGACGCCCCCGCCATGCATTTCCTTATCGGGACGAGCGGCAGCGGGGGCGTGAGTATGCTCCTCTCCTCGGGATTCTTCTTCCCGTCGGATTTGAGGATGACCTTGTGGCGTATGGTCTTGACCACGTAGATCTTCGGCGGGACGATCTCCAGACGCTTGGTCACTTCGGGGGCCAGCTCCTCGTACTCGTCCTTCAGCCTGCCGTCCTCGTCGGTGGTGCCCTCGGGATATACGTGGATTTCCTCCAACGGGAGGCGCGAGTCGTCTATCGGCTTGCGCGCCGGCCTCGCCTTCGGTTTTATGGTCTTGGCGATTGTCTCCTCGGATTTCCCGACATCCCTGTCCGTCGCGGCCCTCTCCTCCTCGCCGATTTCGTCCTCGCCGAACAGGCTAAGCTGGTTGGGATCCAGCGGCAGACGCTTCTCGCTCATCCTGCCGAACTGCTTTTTCCTCAGCCACTCCATGGCCTGTTCCAGTTGCGCCACCCTGCTCAGGAGGGCGTCCTTCTCCTTTCGGAGCTGCTTGTTCTCCTCCAAAACGGCCGTCAGTTGTTCTTCGAGAGTCATCTGTTCCCTATGTTCTAAGATGACGCGAATCTACAAACAATCAACGACATACGCAAACATTTCAGGCATTATTTAAGGGGTCGGGACGAAGTTTTTTTCAACAGTTGAACAAGCCGGGCGGACGGGTTTTTCACACGTTGGAGCGAAGTTCGGGACGGGAGTTCCGCAGGCTGCGGAGCCGTTTCCGGCGCGAGCCGCGATCCTCCACGATGCCCTCCACGATCATCACGAGGTCGCGCCACTCGATGCCCTCGTACACGGCGTCGTCGTCGAAGGCGCGGAGCCTCGCGAAGGTGCCCTCCTCCAGAAGCTTGGAGTAGAGGACCATGCCGCCGCTCTCCCAGTGCAGCAGCTTGATGCGGTTGCGCGCGCGGTTGATGAATATGTACACGTCCCCGTCGTAGGGGTCGCGCCCCATGACGTTGGTGACGATCCCGCTCAGGGTGTGGAAGCTCTTGCGCATGTCCGTCGGGCGGTCGTACAGGAAGTAGCGCAGACTGTCATTGAGGTTGAACATGGCTGATGGCTTGAATGATGGTTTGAAGTTCCGCGCAGGTGAGCCCGCCCTGTATGCGGATCGCGTCGCCCGCGCCCGTGCGTATCTCAACGCTCTTGAACCCGACGGCCGGCGGC
>JAJQIQ010000025.1 GCA_021199135.1 Clostridiales bacterium
CGTAGCAGTTATCGACCATGCAGATCACGTCGGGCTTTATGCCCTTTACGAATGAAATCAGTTCTCCTATCCGTGCGACCGAGAGCGTCGGCCGCGTCGCGTACCCCTTCGAGCGCTGGATCGTCACAAGCCGCGTCCGCTCGTTTATCGCCGCGCGGATTGCTGGAAAGTCGAAGCCCCCGTCGGGGAGCAGGTCGGCCTGGGCGTAGGTTATGCCGTACTCGGCGAGGGAGCCCCTCGACGGGCGGATTCCTATGACCTCCTCGAGCGTGTCGTAAGGCTTTCCGACCGGCGAGAGCAGCTCATCCCCGGGCCTGAGGTTTGACATGAGGGCCAAAGCAAGCGCATGGGTGCCGCATGATATCTGCGGGCGGACGAGGGCCGCCTCGCCGCCGAAGCAGTCGGCGTAGACCGACTCGAGCGTGTCGCGGCCAAGGTCGTTGTAGCCGTAGCCTGTCGATGCGCCGAGGCACTCCGCGCTCACGCGGTTCTTCTGCATCGCAGCTATGACCTTCAGCTGGTTTACCTCCGCGACCCCATCAATCACGGCAAAACGGGGGTTAAGCTCATCCTCTGCTCTCTTGCAGAAGCTGTAGACTTCTTTTGAAATTCCCAATTTTTCGTATGCTTTTGAAATATTTTCAGTTTTTTTGTTTTCCATGAATATGCTCTTTCCTGTAATTTTTAACATTATAAATTTAGTCCTGAATAATTCCTTTTTCTTTTAATTTTTTCAATATCACTGACAGAATCTCCTCGTCGCCGTAACCATATTTTTCGCGGTCGAGCCAGATCACGTCGCGCTCGCGCCGAAACCAGGTGAGCTGCCGCTTCGCAAAGTGGCGCGTCTCCCGTTTAATAGTGTAAATCGCCTCGTCGAGAGATATTTTCCCGTCGAGACAGTCGAGGATCTCCTTGTATCCGAGTCCCTGCATCGAGACCATGCCCCGGTGGCAGCCCATGTCGCGTAAATGCCGCACTTCGTCGACAAGCCCATTTTCAATCATCTTGTCGACGCGCTCCTCTATTCGCGCGTAGAGCCGGTCGCGCCTGTCGGTAAGGACAAAATACAAAAAATTAAATCCTGATTTATTTTTTCTCTGCTCAGCGTTGTGCTCAGAGATCGGCCGTCCGGTGTGGCCGTAGTACTCCAGCGCGCGGATTATGCGCTTCTGGTTGTTCTTGTGGATGGTCTCGCACGACTTCGGGTCTACCTCGCGGAGCCTCTCGTAGAGCGCGTCCTCGCCGTTCTCCCGCACGAACTCCTCGAGCTCCCTTCGGAGCTTGCCGCCGTCGTCCTCGGAAGTAAAATCCACATCATATAATAGCGCTTGGATGTAAAAGCCGGTCCCGCCGCATACAATCGGGATCTGTCCGTTTTCATAAATTTCATCTAGCGCGGCATTTGCCATCTCCTTAAATTTCGCGACATTAAACTCCTCCGACGGCTCAAGCTCGTCGATGAGGCAGTGCGGCACGCCGCGCATCTCTTCCTCCGTCACCTTCGCGGAGCCGATGTCCATGTGTTTATATACCTGCATCGAGTCCGCCGAGATGACCGCCCCGTTTATTTTTTTTGCGAGCTCCACAGCGAGCGCGCTCTTTCCCGTCGCGGTCGGGCCTGCGATGATGACGAGGGGATTATTATTGTGATTTTTGCTGCAATTATCCATATACTTTTTATTAAACGATTCTCTTGAATTTTTTCTCAAGCTCGTACTTGCTCATCGAGATAATCGTCGGCCTCCCGTGCGGGCAGTTGAACGGGTTGTCTAGCGTCAGCAGCTCGGAAATGAGCGCGTCCGCCTCCTGGAAGCTCAGGGCGTTGTTGCCCTTTACCGCCGCCTTGCACGACATCGAAGCGACCTTCTCTAGGATGAGATCGGGCGTCTGCTTTTCGGAGAGCGTGGAGAAATCGTCGAGCATCTCTATGAAGAGGTCCTTGCCGTCAACCGAGAAAAGATTGTCCGGCACTGCGGAAATCATGTACTCATTTCCGCCGAAGCTCTCAACCTCATAGCCCATCGCTTCAATTTGCCCGCGATATTTTTCTAGCATGTCCTGCTCCCGGGCATCGAGGCTTATCACGATGGGCGGGCTTTGCGACTGTGAAGTCAGCTCCGCGTTTTTAAGCCGCCTCATCGTCCGCTCGTAGAGCACCTTCTCGTGCGCTGCGTGCTGGTCGATTATGTATAAACTGTCGCGGTACTCGACGAGCCAATATGTGCGGAAAATCTGGCCAATTATGCGGTGCTCCTGGCGAGCTTCCTCGCTGAGGAACTCCGGGCTTACCGACGAGAGGTCGAGCTGCTCGGGCTTTTCCCCTGGCGACGGTGCGTCTGATACAGCCTCGGGCTCATAAGAATTGCGCGGGAATTTTTCTGCGCCATCGGGTATCTCGTGCACCCCGGGATTGAAACTCGCTCCGTAGCCGGAGGCTTCCTCGCGGACCGCCATCTCCTGCATTTTCTGGGTCCTGTTCTTCTCAAACGGCTCAGGAATCTGCCCCGCGTGGATCTTTGGCTCTGAGAACCTCTTTTCATTTTCCTTTCCGACCGGCACCTCGGGGATGAGCTCGCGGCGCGTCAGCGTCTCCGTCAGCGCCTCGGCCAGCTCTCGGTAGACTTCCTTGTTGTGGTCGATCCGAAGCTCCATCTTTGAGGGGTGGACATTCACGTCGAGCCCCTCACCTGGAAACGAAAAATACAGTACCGCAAACGGGAACTGGTGCTGCATCATAAAGGGCTTGTACGCCTCCTCCACCGCCATCGAGAGGAGGTTGCTCTTCACATATCTCCCGTTTACGAAAAAGACCTCATAATTTCGGTTGCCGCGGCTCACCGTGGGCTTTGCGATAAAGCCGGCGAGAGAAAAGTATTCCCCCTCAAAATCCACGGGCAGCAGCTGGGCCGTGATGTCGCGGCCATAGACGTTGTAGATGCTATCGCGCACTTGGCCGTTCCCCGACGTGTGGAGCCGCACTTGGCCGTTGTTTATGAACTGAAATGATATGTCCGCGTGCGACATCGCGAGCCTCTCGACGAGCTCGCCAACATAAGAGCCTTCCGTCTGCGCGGTGCGCAGGAATTTCTTTCGCGCGGGCGTGTTGTAGAAGAGGTCGCGGACCACTATCGTCGTCCCGTCGGGAGCGCCGACCTCCTCATTTGAAATCTCCGCGCCGCCCTCCACGACATAGCGCGTGCCCAAAAGCGCATCGTCTGTCTTTGTCACCATCTCCACCCGTGAGACCGCCGCGATGCTCGAGAGCGCCTCGCCGCGGAAGCCGAGCGAGTGCACGTCCGTGAGGTCTGCCGCATCTCTTATCTTGCTCGTCGCGTGGCGCAGAAAAGAAATCTGCACCTCGTCCCCCGCTATCCCGCAACCGTTGTCGGTGATGCGAATCATTGAAATTCCGCCGTCCTTGATCTCGGCCGTGATCTTGTCCGCCCCGGCGTCGATCGCGTTCTCAACGAGTTCCTTTACGACGGAGCTCGGCCTCTCGACGACCTCGCCCGCGGCAATCTTATCGATTGTGTCCTGCGCAAGCAATTCTATCTTTGGCATAGCGACTCCTTTTGATCAACTGCGGCTCTTTGCGCGCTCCTGCAGTTCAAAGAGCATGTTTATGGCCTCAATAGGCGTGAGATGCCCGATGTCCATGTCCTTCAAATCGTTTATTATGTCGTCGTCTGCGGACAGGGCAAAAAGCGACATCTGTTCCATTTTTATCTCTTTTTCATCTATATTTTCCGCGCTCTCCTCAGAGATATCTTTCACGGCCTCGGTCACGTCGTTCTCCAGGAGTTTTTTTGAGATTTCCTTTGCCCTTTTTACGACCGAATCGGGAAGCCCCGCGATCTTTGCGACCTGGATGCCGTAGCTCTTGTCCGCGCCGCCCTTTTTTATCTTGCGCAGGAAGATTATGTCGTCCCCGCGTTCCTGCACGGCGACGCAGTAGTTGTTCACGCCGGATAGCTTGCCCTCGAGCTCGGTCAATTCGTGGTAGTGCGTCGCAAAGAGTGTCTTCGCCCCCAATAAATTTATGTCGCTTATGTGCTCGACGACCGCCCAAGCTATCGCAAGCCCGTCGAACGTGCTCGTCCCGCGGCCGATCTCGTCCAGGATGAGCAGGGATTTCGGCGTCGCGCTTCGGAGGATGTTCGCGACCTCGTTCATCTCGACCATGAAAGTGCTCTGCCCGCTCGCAAGGTCGTCTGAGGCTCCGACGCGCGTGAATATCCGATCGACGATCCCGATATTTGCGGAGTCCGCGGGGACGAAGCTGCCGATCTGCGCCATAAGCACGATGAGCGCGACCTGCCTCATATAGGTCGATTTTCCCGCCATGTTCGGCCCGGTTATGATCGAGACGCGGTGCTCATCCCCGTCGAGGTAGGTGTCGTTTGATATGAACGTGCCGGCATCCATCATCATCTCGACGACCGGGTGGCGCCCGCCGTGAATTTCGATCGTGCCGTCCTCATTTATGTCCGGACGGCAGTAATTGTTGTGTTCGGCGACATAGGCGAGGGATGCAAAGACGTCGAGCTTTGCGATCGCCCTCGCGGTGCGCTGGATCCGCGCGACGTTTCCGGCGACCTCCTCGCGGATGCCTCGGAAAATCTCGTACTCGAGGTTTATAAGCCTATCCTGCGCGCCGAGTATGGTGTCTTCGAGTTCCTTGAGCCTCGGCGTTATGAAGCGCTCCGCGTTTGAAAGAGTCTGCTTGCGCATATAGTCTTCCGGCACCTTGTCGAGAAATGAGTTCGTCACCTCGAGGTAATACCCGAAAACCTTATTGTATTTTATGCGGAGGTTTTTTATCCCGGTCCTCTCCCTCTCCGTCGCCTCGAGCTCTGCCAGCCATTTCTTGCCGTCCGTGCTCGCCGCGCGGAGGCGGCTGACCTCCTCGCTGTAGCCGTCCTTTATGATCCCGCCGTCGCGAACCGAGACCGGCGGCTCCTCGATGAGCGATTCATCGAGCAGTTTATGCAAGTCCTCAAGGCAGTCCATGTCGGCTATTATCTCCCCCGCGAGCTCACCGGGAATGTCGGCAAGCAGTGTTGCGATTGGCGGCAGCATCTCGATTGAATTTTTAAACGACACCATGTCGCGCGGGTTTGCGGTCTGGTATGTTATCCTCGTGAGCAACCGTTCCAGGTCGCGGATTGGCCCTAGGTACTCGCGCATCTCCTCGCGGGTTATCTCCTGGTCCTTGAGGGTCGCGACGAGCTCCTGCCTCTTTAGTATTTCGGCTTTGTCGATGAGCGGCTGCTCGACATATGATCGCAATAGCCTTGCCCCCATGGCCGTCCTCGTCTTGTCCAAAACCCCGAGCAGCGATCCCCTCTTCTGCTTTTCGCGCATCGTCTCGACGAGCTCGAGGTTGCGCCGCGACGAGCTGTCTATCATCATGTATTTTCCGATAAAATAAGGGTGAATCTCGATGATGTTCTCGAGCGAATTTTTCTGCGTGTCGTAGAGGTAGCGAAGCAGCGCCCCCGACGCGAGTGCGCCGCTCTTTATGTCGGAAAGCCCAAGCCCCTCGAGCGAGCGCACCTTAAAATGCGAGAGCAAGGTAGATTCGGCGAGTTCCTCGCCGAAGTACCAGGCATCGAGCACAGATATCGCCATCCCGCGCCTGTCCCTATACTCCGTGAGCCCCGTCTCCCTCTCCGCAAATTCCCCGCTGCACAGAAGCTCGGACGGAGAGAATTTATTTATCTCGTCAAAAAAATTTCCGGCCGTATCCACCTGAGTCACAAAAAAATCCCCGGTCGTCACGTCGGCGGTCGCTATCCCATATTTTTCCGCATGCAGCGCGATGCACATTATGTAATTGTTTCTCGCCGAGTCTAGCGACTGCATGTCGGTGTTCGTGCCCGGGGTCACGACGCGGATGACCTCGCGCTTTACGATGCCCTTGGCGAGCTTCGGGTCCTCCATCTGCTCGCAGATTGCGACTTTGTAACCCTTGTTCACGAGGCGGTTTATGTAGGTGTCCGCCGCGTGAAAAGGCACTCCGCACATCGGGGCTCGCTCCTCCATGCCGCAGGACTTGCCCGTCAGCGTCAGCTCGAGCTCCTTCGAGACGATCTTCGCGTCGTCAAAAAACATTTCATAGAAATCGCCGAGACGGTAAAAAAGGAGGCAATCCTTGTTCTCCTCCTTCGTCTTCAGATAGTGCTGCATCATCGGCGTGATCTCGTTTTCCACTGCCATACGCTCCCTTAACCATTGATTTCCTACAGCTTTATCTTACCATAAATGGCATTTTTTGTAAACAATCAAGAACGGAGCATGGATTGCGCGACGCGGATGCCGTCGACGGCGGCGGATACGATCCCGCCGGCGTATCCCGCGCCCTCCCCGCAGGGGTAAAGCCCCGATACGACGCTCTCGCAGTTTTCGCCGCGCAGTATGCGCACCGGAGACGAGGTGCGCGTCTCCATCCCCGAGAGGATTGCATCGCCTCGGTCGAAATTTTCTATGATCTTCGAAAAATGCGCCATCCCATCCAAGAATGCGTGCTCGGGCACGGTGTCCAAAATCTCTCGCAGGTTGGCAAACGCCGTCCCTCCCTTTGCGCAGGACGGAAAATCGCCGTAGCCCTTGCTTATCACTCCCTGGATGAAGTCTCCGAGGAGCTGCTGAGGAATCTTGCCGCCGCCGCGGATATAGTTTTCCCGCTCAATCCGCCTCTGGTAGCGCATCCCGGCGAGCGCGTCCGCGCCGCCAAAGTCGTCTGCCGAGACGGTCACGACTATGGCGGAGTTTGCGTTTTTTGCGTCGCGGGCAGCGTAGCTCATCCCGTTTACGCAGGTGCCGCCCTGCTCGGACGAGGCGTTTACGACAAAGCCACCAGGGCACATGCAAAACGAGTAGACTCCCCTGCCGTTTTTGAAATTCGCGGCGAGCTTGTAGGGGGCGGGAGGCAATTTTTCCGAGAATTTCCCGTACATCGCCTCGTCGACCATTCGTTGCGGGTGCTCGATGCGGAAGCCGACCGCGAAGTCCTTCGATTCCATCGGAACCCCGAGTTCATCGAGCATGACAAACGTGTCCCTTGCGCTGTGTCCTATCGCGAGCACGACGGGGCCTATGTGTTCCTCTCCATCCGCCGCGACCCCGACGCATTTTGTGCCGTCCAGCAATAATTTATCGGCACGGGTATTAAAAAATATTTTTGTGCCGTGTGCCGTCAGGTAATTTCTGATATTTTTTATGATGTCAATGAGCCTGTCCGTCCCGATATGTGGCCTGGCCTCATATAATATTTCCTCGTCCGCGCCAAAGCGCACGAATTGAGAGAGGACGTAGGCGATTTTTCCAGATTTATCCTTCACGGCAGTGTTAAGCTTTCCGTCCGAGAACGTCCCCGCGCCGCCCTCTCCGAACTGCACGTTTGATTCTGGGTCGAGAATCCCGTCCACCCAGAATTTCTCGACGTCACATCTCCTCTCCTCCACGGGCTTGCCGCGCTCTAGGATCACCGGCTCATACCCCGCCTCGACAAAGGTCAGCGCTGCAAACAGCCCCGCCGGACCCGCGCCGACGATAATCGGGTGAATATTTTTTGGCAAAATTCCACCGTGCCTGGGAACGTATTTTATCTCTTTTGCGATCGTGACGGACGGGTTTTTAAGCCGCCTTACGATCTCCTCCTCGCCCTCGGTCTCAACAAGGACGGTGTAGATAAATAAAACCTCGGATTTTTTTCTCGCGTCGATGGATTTCTTTGAGATTTTATATGTGAAAAAAGCCTCCGGATCGAGCCGCAGGATTTTTCTTATCCGCTTCGTGAGCGCCTCATCGGAGTGCCCGACGAGCATCCGGATCTGGGTTATCTGAATCATGGAAAGCCTCGCTTTTATCTAATGTTTTTACCGACGATGTGGCCGGTGGCCCAGGCCCAGTGCAGGTTGTAGCCGCCGCAGATCCCGTCCGCATCCAAAAGCTCGCCGCAGAAGTAGAGGCCCGGCATGAGGCGCGACTCCAGGGTGGCATGGTCTATCTCATCGCCTTTTATGCCACCCGCGCAGACCTGCGCCTGCTCCATCCCTCGCGGCTTAACGAGCCTAATCTCGCAGTTTGTGAGAATGTCCGTAAGCCTTGCAATGTCCTGCTCGCGGAGGGGCTTTTTTATGGAGATTCCGACCGCGGACAGGCAGGCCGCCGCGAGCTTGTCGTTTATCATCCCGCAGAGAATCTGCCCGGAACTTGCCAAGTCGCCCCATCTTTTAAGCCTGTCAGAAAGCTCCGCAAAAACGCCATCGAAGTCCATGTCTGGCAAAAAATTAATTCTTAATTTAATTTTTTCTTCGGACATCGCCCGGACCGCAAACGACGAGAGCTGAAAGACCGGGATGCCCGACACGCCGTATTCGGTGAGCTGGAGCTGTCCGCGCTCGTGCGTTTGTCTCCGCCCGCCAATATATAGATCGAGCGCGGCGTCCGTGCGGACACCGGCCACGCGCCTCCACGCAAGCCCTTCGGCATAAAAGCCGCAGAGCGCGGGGCGGATGTCCGTGAACGTGTGGCCGAGGCTCTCAATCAAAGGAATCGCGGAGCCGTCGCTGCCGAGCTTTGGCGAGGCATAAAGCCCCGTCGCGAAGACGATATTTTTTCCATGAAAATTTTTATTTTCCGTGCGGCATAAAAATCCGCCGTCGGCGCTTTGCACCTGGATTAAATTTATCCCGCACTCGATGGCGACGCCCGCATTTTTTAATGCAAATTCGAGCGCGTCGCGCACCGAGGAGGCCTGCATGGAATTGGGGTAATAATATCCGCCTTTCTCTTTGGGCATAATCCCGAGCGACCTGAAAAACGAGAGGCAGTCATCGAGGGAAAACTGCGCGAGGA
>JAJQIQ010000144.1 GCA_021199135.1 Clostridiales bacterium
CTGTTGTGCTCGATGTATGAAAGTATTTTTTCCCTCATGGTTTCCTCCTTGAATATTTACTTTGTTATTATCTTCCACAATTCATCCGTCTGTGGGGTCTCGAGGTGGCGGCAGTCGTCGTCGCAGAGTATTATGCGGTCGTTGCCGTCCGTGAGCTTGCCGACAACAGCGGCGGTATGACCTGACTGCTTTAGTGCCAACACGAGCGCCTCCCCGTCGTCTGCGGCTATGATGAGGCAGCTGTGCGAGTATAGTTTATACGGGTTTATGCTGAAATACTCACAGATTTCGATAGTCTCCTGCGCGACCGGGATTTTCTTCAGGTCAACGGTAAGGCCTGATCCGCAACGCTGTGCCAGGTTCCAGAGTGCGGCGTAAACCCCGCCCTCCGAGACATTCTGCACAGCCGCCGCGCCACATTGCCAGGCAGATATGGCCTCCTGCTGCGCCGAGCAGCAGACCGACATTTTTTCTGCCTTTTCTGTAAACTCCTGCGAAAAATGCCTAGACAATTCTCCCTTGCGCTTATTTGCCAAAATATTCGTCCCGGCAAGCGCAATCTTTCCAGTCACCACCAGATCCATGCCGGGGCAGGCATCATTTGCGAATATATTTTCCTCTGCCTTTTCCCCGATTGCCGTCACCGAGAGCGTCGGCTCGGCCACGGTCCGCATATTCTCCACGTTCACGTTTATGACGGCCACGTTTTCCCGAGCACACACCCTGTCCGTCTCTCCAATTATGTCGCGCAGCGTCTGTTCGCTCGCCGTGGTCGACATAAATAAATTTATCAAGATTCCGATTGGGGCCGCTCCGCCGCAGCAGACATTATTTATCGCCTCGCTCACTGCAAAATCCACGCTGCAAGCGCCTGTAACCGGCGCGGTCGAAACTGCGCCCACAAGCGTTCCGCCCGACTGCAATTTCACGAGCGAGAAATCACATCCCTCTGCCGGCCCAGAAATTATTTCGCCGCGCCCTGCGTGAAGCTGCCGGAGCACCGAACGGTCAAGCTCTGCCGCTGACAATTTTCCGGCCTTCATGTCAGACCCCATCCTCCGCCTCAGACATATCTCCGTTCTCGGTGGTGATGGTGCCATAGGGCAGGGAAGGCTCTGTCACCTCGTAGCCATCGTCGTCGGTGCCATCACCGGATGAATCTCCCGTGTCACCATCGCTGGTATTGCCGGTGCCATCATCGGTGTTCTCCTCGCCAGCGGATGTATCCGAGTTCTTGTCATCTCCGGTGCTTCCGGTCTCGCCTGTGCCACCGGTCGAACCGCCTGTGTTGTCTGTATTTCCGGTCGAAGAATTGTCTTTTTTGCTGGTGCTTGGATTTGTTTTATTGTTGTTCTTGTCGCCACCGCTGGTCTTATTGCCGTCGTCCGGATTTTCATTTTCGTCCGTCTCGTCCTCATCCCCAATCTCGGCGGCTATCGCCTCGACGACGCTCTTTACCGTGGCCTCATCGCCTGTATCGATCGCCTCCTGGAGCGTCGCGAGCTGCTCCTCCGACATCCCCGCCGTGCCGATGCGGATTATCTTCGGCGACGACTGGTATGTGCTGTGGTTGAAGACCTCGCGGCTCTCCTCGACGCCGTCCACCGTCACGACCTTCCAGAGCTGCGCCGTGCAGCCGATGTGCGCGCTCTGGATCGTCACCCACGAGCCCGCGTCATAGGCGGAATCGAGGGTGAACTGTATCTCCATGTCATCCGTCGAGAGCACCTCGCTCTCAAACGAAATCGTGCGGTTCGACGGGCGCGTCTCCTTGCCGTAGACATTGAAATAAATTATCCCGCCGCTGCAGTAACCCTCTATGTAAATCGGGGTGTCGTAATTATTTATGAAACAGAGATCCTTGTAATCCCCGGCAATCGCCGCGTCCATCGACGGCGAAACGTAGGAAATCTGCATCGAATGGTTATATCTCTTTGTTATCTGAAGCTCCGAGCGTATCAGCGCGTTGTACAGAGTCGTGGAGACCTGGCAGATTCCGCCGCCGAACGACTCGACCGTCGTGCCGTTCTCATATGAGCCCGCGAGCTCGTAGCCGTTCTCCTCCGTAAACGGGGCAACCGTGTCGTGGAAAGAAAGTTCCTCGCCGGGATAGACGATAGTGCCGTTCACCTTGCTGACGCCGTTCTCGACGTTCTTCCATCGCCCTGAGCTCGACGAGGAGAAATCCGTCGAAAATGAGCCGAGCAGATCCGTCACCTGCGCAAGCTCCTCCTCGCTCCCCCGAGGCTCCACTACCTCCATCACGAGCTCGATCTCGCCGTCCTCGCCGTCCCAGCCGTTCTGAAGATAATCATTTATGGCATAGACCGAGTCGACGATGTTGACCTCTATGCCCTCCTGTCCGGCAACGAAAGTGAACTGCCCGTTCTCGCGCACAAGTGAATTGTCAATCGCCTCTATCCCGAGGTCGCCCGCGTTGTCATACAGTATCTGCGCCGTGCCTTGCTTGTCCACCGAGAGCTGCATGTCGAGCACGAGCGGCTCGTTCTCGAGGTCCTGCATTTCCTTGTACCGGCTGATCAGATTCCCGGCGTGTCCTACATTTATCGCGGACTCGACCGCCGCCTCTGCGTCCACGGTGACGCCCATGTCCTCGGCCGAAAGCTCAATCGAGCCCGTCTCGCCGGTCAGCGTGAACGTCGCGTCCATGACTCCGGCGGCGTAATCGTCCACAGCCGCCCGCGCCTCCTTCTCGGTCATCCC
>JAJQIQ010000228.1 GCA_021199135.1 Clostridiales bacterium
TCAGCACGGCAGAGCTCCTCGTGACGGCGGCGAACTCCTACACCGACGAGCTGAATGCGGTGCTTTCGCGCATCGACAGCGGCCAGGTGTCAGACCTTGCGGACGAGACAGATTTATCTTCAATCCAGTCGGAGTTTGAGATCCGCATCCAGTCCGTGAACATCCTAAACATCGTAAACATCATCCATGCGCAGGAGGAATCGCAGACGGCGCAGAGGCAGTCGAACATCATCTTCATCGTCGTCGTCGTGCTGATGGTCATCATCTTCATCGGAGGCTTTGGCCTGACGTACCTTACGATCGTATCGCCGACGAAGAAGGCGACGGACAACCTGACCGAGATGATCGAGGGCATCGAGAACAAGCAGGGCGATCTGACGAAGCGGCTCCCGCAGAACACGAAGGATGAGGTCGGGCACCTGGTCGGGGGCTTCAACCAGTTCATCGACATGCTCCAGCAGATCATATCGAACGTCAAGTCCACGTCCACGGAGATGCAGGACAGCGTCTATGCGGTCAACGGCCAGATACAGCTGGCGCAGGACAGCATAAGCAACGTCTCCGCGACCATGGAGGAGCTCTCCGCCGGGATGACGGAGATCGCCAACAACGCGAAGGTGCTCCAGGACGAGACCGGCAACATGTCCTCCTCCGTCAACATGATAGCGGCCCACGTCGACGACGGCAACAGCCTCGCGTCCGAGATTTCAAAGCGCGCGAGGAACCTACGTGAGGAGAGCGTCGAGTGCCGCAACACCGCAAGCCGGATGGCGGACGAGATGAGCTCGCTGCTCCGCACTTCGCTTGAGAAGAGCAAGGACGTCGAGAAGATCGACTCGCTGACCGAGGACATCCTAAACATCTCAAGCCAGACGAACCTGCTCGCACTAAACGCCTCAATCGAGGCGGCCCGCGCGGGCGAGGCGGGCAAGGGCTTCGCGGTCGTCGCGGACGAGATCAGGACGCTCGCCGAGTCGAGCCGCAACACCGCAAACGACATCCAGATGATAAGCAACGACGTGACCTCCTCCGTGAATGAACTGGCGGACAACGCCGACAAGATGATAAACTTCATCCAGCAGACGGTGCTTCCGGACTACGACCGCTTCTCCGATGTCGGCAACCAGTACGAGAACGATGCGGACCAGGTTCAGGCGATCATGGACACGTTCGAGGAGTCGGCGCATACGCTCAGCGACAACATGGCGCACATGGCAGAGCAGATTGACGACATCACGACGACGCTCGACGAGAGCTCGCAGGGCATCGCGCTCGTGGCGGAGAGCGCTGGCAACCTGACGGGCGGCGTAGGCCAGATCCAGGAAGAGATGACGAAGACAGAGTCCCTGTCCGGCCGGCTGACGGACGGCGTCGACATGTTCCGATCAGTATAGGAGGTTGTTTGACATGAAAAAGACAGTAAGCTGTATTTTGGTTTTGTGCATGGTCGTGGCGATGGGCCTGGCGGGCTGCGGGACCAGCAGCTCGAATCAGGTCACGCTTCTGATGGCGGACGTGCAGGAGGGCGACCACCCGACGGCGCTTGCCTGCGACAAGTTCGCGGATCTCGTGTACCAGAAGACGAACGGCAGGATAAACATCGAGGTCTACCACGGCGACACGCTCGGCACCGAGGCCGAGCAGGCGGTCCAGGTATCGGCGGGCGGGCTCGACTTCGCGCGTATCGCGACGGGGTCGCTGACCGACTACGAGCCGATCCTCAAGGCGTTCCAGTGCCTCTACCTCTACGACTCGGAGGATGCGATGTGGGATGCGCTAAATGGCTCCATCGGGGATTCGCTGCTGAATTCTGAGGGCTTCGCCGAGAACAACATCGTGGGACTCTGCTGGTTCAGCGGCGGCAGCCGAAATTTCTACAACAACCAGCACGAGGTCCACACCCCGTCCGACCTTGAGGGGCTGACGCTCCGCGTCACGAGCGACTCGCTGTTTGCGTTCCTCGAGATGAATGGCGCGACGGGCATAAACATCTCATACAACGACATCTACAACTCCATCACGCAGGGCGTCATCGACGGGGCCGAGAACAACTGGCCGTCCTACATCTCGACCGGGCACTACGAGGTCGCGCAGTACATCACGATCGACCAGCACCAGTGCATCCCGGAGATGATAATCGCGTCGAAGTCGTGCATGGATTCGCTCTCTTCTTCAGACCAGGAGATAATTAAGGAGTGCGCGAAGGAGGCTTCCGAGTACCAGATCCAGGCGATGACGGACTACGAGGACGAGGCGATCGCCACGGCCGAGGCCGCCGGGTGCACAATCACCTACCTCTCCGACGAGGAGTCGGCGCAGTTCCACGAGCAGGGCGCGACCGTCAACGCCGAGGTCAGCGCGGATCTCGAGGACGCAATCGCGTTCTTGACTGGACAGTAAAATTTAATTACAATTTAACTTTTGATTTCCCTCGGGCAGGATTCGGACAAACCGTCTCCTGCCCATTCTTTCTCAGAATTGAAATCTCTCGATTGATATGTCCACAAATTCAACGTCATCTGGGCTTAAAAACATGATCATGTAAATCGGAAGGTAAGTGATGCGCCCTTTGACCATGACATTGCCGTTTGTGAACACAATGCCCTCGTCAATGTGGTATTCCGGCGCTTCCATGATGTTGTTGAGTGCGGAGTGGCGGACATAGTCCTTGCCGCTTTTTATCTCGATGGGGAGAACCTGTCCGTCCTTTTCAAT
>JAJQIQ010000237.1 GCA_021199135.1 Clostridiales bacterium
TTGTAATATCTCCCCTGCCAGTGTCCTTACCGCTCGCCCACATCCGTGCAGCGCGACATGACGTAAAACGCCAGGCCGTAAAACAGCAGTATCCACGCGGCGGCGACGATGAGAACCAGGGGCTCCTTGTCCCCGTAGAAGCCGAAACGCCCGGCTTGCCTCAAAAACTCCGGCTCAAGCACGTACGATGCCGTTAGCATCCAGCCCTTCCCCGTATCGATCGACCTTGTCGCAAGTTCGTCCACGACCCTATCCTGGACATAGCATAAGAGTATTGCCGAGCCGAACACCGTGTACCGGCTCCTGAATGCGGAGGCGAAGAAAAAGCAGAGCGCGCTTCCCATCGCCGCGTACAGGCAGAAATATATCCTGTCCCTGGCTACGTTTAGTGCAAGCAGCGGCCATGAGACGTCCTCCGCGCTCTCCGTCGCGACCCCTGTAAAGTAATAGTAGGCGTCCTGGAACTCCTCGCTCTCCGGCGGGAACCAGTCATAGGAGATGAGGATCGTCACGTCGTACGCCGCCGTGGCGATGAGCATCACGAGCGCCGCGCTTATTATGCCGCCTATGAATTTCGCGGCGTAGTACCTCATTTGGCTCCCCCGCGCGAGCACGTACCTCTTGCTCCCGGATTCTGCCTCGTCGCGGCAGCGGAGCATGGCTGGCAGGCTGCAGAATATCGGCGCGAAGACCGGCAGGTACCGGCTGTCCGTCCATACATCATACATCTTGATCAGGCTGGATGTCTCGCCGAGGTCCTGCTGCCAGTTCCCGTGGAGCTTCTCCCAGATGGCGGCGATGACCGTCGTGGAGGTCCAGTCATTCAAGACCTTGCCGCTGTCCCCGGTCATAAACAGCGCGTACATAAGCGCTATCGCCACGACGAACCATACGCTGCAGATGTTCCTTTTTATTTCCGTGCGTATCATTTGCCCGCCCCATGCCGTAGTTATTTAAATCATGTTTTAATTTCAGTAGATCCCGGTGCAGTCGTAATGGTACAGCTCGCCCGTCACCGCGTCCACGAGGACGCACTCCCCGTGGCTGTCCTGCGTATTCCCGCTATAGAGCGAGCTGCTTGACGGGGTTGCCAAGAACGCCCATACCGGGCGCAGATACGTCGTGTCATCTATCGCCTGAAAGGTATCCTGCATGTGATCCTCTGCTTCTGCGTTGTCCTGCTCCAGCACATACACGAGGCCGACGTCGGAGAAGCTCATCCTGTTCGCGTGGGCGATCTCATCCTTGATCTGCTGCGCCGCCCATATTGGCGAGATGATGCTCTCCTCTTCCTCCGCCGACTCTATGCTGATGAGCGCATTCCTGGTCACGACATTGAAGCAATCAAGCACTCCTTTATGGCGCATCAAGGCTATGGAGTGTGCGCCGCTGTGCACCACGTCGTAGTATTGCCCTGTGGTATTAAACTCATAATGTGAGCTAGTCTCAACGGCCATGTCCTCATAAACCCTGCCGATTGAGATGTTGTACTCGTAGCACCCCGTGTCGGGGTTTTTCATCACGTAAAGGTGCTGCACCCGGTAGGTGAATGCGTTGTCCTCAAGCGGGGAGAGATACTCGTTCAAGAGCCCCTCGACCGTCTCTACGGCCTCGGAGACTGAACACTCCCCGTCCATAAGCTGCCAGGTGTCCTCTCCCGCCTCGTCACCCCACTCGAAGTCGTAGCTCTTCACGCAGGAATCGCCGTAAAGCATCCCCATGCCCTGCAAAGAATTCACGCAAAAGAAACCGTTGGCGTCATAAGAAAACCACCGACCCGTGTCTTCGTCGTGCTTTTCTACGGCCCAATAATAATCTCCCGGCGAGTCGTACGTGTAGGAGTCCTCTATCTGCGACCAGTCCACGGAACCGTAGTCCTGCCAGATTCCCTGCACCGCCTCGAGGATCTTGTCGCTGTCGTCCTCCGTCATGTGCCACGGCGTGAGCTTTATGGTCGAGACGGAATCCCCCTCCGGGAGCGCAATATAGTCCGGGAAATAAATTCCGTCCAGGCTTCCCCCGGCGAGCTCCCGCGCCTGCTCCTTGGCCTCCGCCACCGTGACGTACTGCTCCGAGGTGAGTTCCACCTCGGTGGAATTATCCGATTCCTGATCAGGCGCCTGCTCGCAGCCGGCGATTCCAGCAGCAACGAATGCCATGGCAAGGACGAGGGCGCAGGAACGCAGTTTCTTTGAAATCTTTTTCATGTCATCATCCCCAACTATTTATTCCATCACCGTCTTCTGCGCGATGCCCATCGTCAGGCAGAACGCCAGTGCCACTGCCATGATCTTGATGATTCTAGTCCTCTTGTTCATATTTAAAATATGTTTCATGGTGTAACTCCTTTCTTCCGCGCCCTGCGCGGCCTTAAGTGTTTGGCATGGGACGGGGGCTGAACCGCCCCATGCCTTGGTTAATTGGTTAAAACGCATCTCTGAGCCGCTCTGCCTTTCCCGCCGCCAGAAGGCATGATTCCAATATCATGACGACGGCCATGACATGGCAGAGCGCTCCGTTTGCGGCGATCACTGATGCCGCTCCGATTGCGGCATAGACGAGGGCGATGATCCTGCTGGTTCTCCGGTATCGTCCCTGCTCGTCATCGTCAAGCGGCTTCTGCGTGCTGTCGAGCGGAGCCATTGCAAAATTCAACCTAGCACGATTTGGCTGTATTTTCAACCGTCCATGTAAAACTGCGGAAA
>JAJQIQ010000068.1 GCA_021199135.1 Clostridiales bacterium
TCCTGCACGACGACGATGACGGGAGACTGCTTTCCCATGCCGGTCGGGGCGTAGGTCGCCGCATCGAGGATTGCCTGCAACTCCTCCTCCTTTATCTGCGTGCTCTTGTACTTGCGGACGCTGCGGCGGGTTTTAAGGCACTCTAAAGTTTCGTTTGTCATATCGACACCTCCATAAATATTTATTTTATGGCCGAGACGGCCAGTGAGGACAAACCTCTTTTCCTGATTGAATAAGATAGCACTTCTTTGATGATTTCTCAAGTTAAAAGTTTATAAAGTTTTATATTGTCATGAACTTTCATTTCCACCATACTCCGCTGGCGGCTCCGCGACCATGAGCTGATGCTCCATTTCGGGGACGTCAGGATAATTTGCGGTCGGCGAGAGCTTCTGCAGCCGCTCGGCGAGCTTCGTGTTGCGGTCGGCGGTCTTGGCGTTTCGCACGGCGAGGGCGATCGCCTGCTTCTCGCCGATGATGACGATGATTTTCTTCGCGCGGGTGACGCCGGTGTAGAGGAGGTTGCGCTGCAGCATCACATAGTGGCTCATCGTAAACGGCATGACGACGATCGGGTATTCCGAGCCCTGCGCCTTGTGGATCGTCGTGGCGTAGGCGAGCACGAGCTCGTCGAGCTCGGAGACGTCGTAGGTGATGTTTCGCCCGTCGAAATCGACGGAAAGCTCCCGCTCCTCCGTGTCCACGTCCACGATTATCCCGATGTCGCCGTTGAAGACGTCCTTGTCGTAGTCGTTTCGGATCTGCATGACCTTGTCGTGCAGCCGGTACTGGGTGCCGCCCCGCGACAGGCATATGGACGAGGGGTTCATCGCCTGCTGGAGGAGCTGGTTCAGATTCGCCGCGCCGCAGACCCCGCGCTGCATCGGCGTTAGCACCTGGATGTCGCGGAAGGCGTCGGCGTGGTAATAGTTTGGAAGGTTTTTCGTGCAGTATTTCACGAGGAGCTCCGCGGCTTCCTCGTTCGTCTCCTTCGCCGCAAAAAAGAAGTCGGCGTTTTTCCCGCCGCGCAGGTCGGGCATCTCGCCGTGGTTTATCCGATGGGCGTTCGTGATGATGCGGCTCCCCTGCGCCTGCCGGAAAATCTGTGTCAGCTGCACCACAGGCACGATTCCGGAGGCGATTATGTCCTTTAACACGTTGCCCGCGCCGACGCTCGGGAGCTGGTCGGTATCGCCGACGAGGATGAGCGTGATGGGGTCGGGCAGCGCCTTTAGGAGGTTGTACATGAGCAGCAAATCAATCATCGAGCACTCGTCCAAAATCAGCACGTCCGCGTCGAGGGGATTTTCCTCGTTTTTCTGGTAGCCCTCCGGCGGCTTGTACTCGAGTAGCCTGTGGATGGTCTTTGCCTCCATGCCGGTCGCCTGCGACATCCGCTTTGCCGCGCGCCCGGTCGGGGCGGCGAGCAGGACGTTTTTTTGGGCTTTTCTGTAGGCTGAAATGATTCCGAGCGTGGTCGTCGTCTTGCCCGTCCCGGGGCCGCCGGTGAGTACCATCACCTTCGAAGAGATCGCCTGCCTTATCGCCATGAGCTGCACGTCGTTGTAAGTTATTTTTTCGGAAAAATTGCCGGCATTATTTATCAAGGAATGCAGGTCGTCGGGGAAGCCGCGCATGTCTTTTTCGGCGGAGATGAGTCGGTTTAGATGCCTCGCGCATCCGGTCTCCGCGAAGAAAAAGGGCGGAAGGTATATCGCCTCGTCATCCACGATCACGTCCGAATTGTGCCGCATCTCGTCGAGGGTGATGGAGAGCTCGCCCTCGTCGACTTCGAGGAGCCTTACCGCCGTGTCGATCAGCTGGTCGCGCAGGGCGTAGCAATGGCCGTCGTTTGCGAGCTGGTTCAGCGAGTAGAGGATTCCGCCGCGCAGGCGCGGATAGCGGTCCTTCTCCATCCCGAGCTTCTCGGCGATGGTGTCGGCTGTCCGAAAGCCGATCCCCCACACGTCGTCCGCCAGGCGATAGGGGTTTTCCTCGACGATTTTTATGCTGTCCGCGCCGTAGGTCTTGTAGATCCTGACGGCGTGCGCGGTGCTGACGTCGTGGCTCTGCAGAAAGAGCATGATGTTTTTGATTTCTTTTTGCTCCTGCCAGCTCTTTTTTATCTGCTTTACTCGCTTTGCCCCGATGCCCTCCACCTCTATCAGGATGTCCGGGTCGGCGTCGAGGATTTCGAGCGTGTCCTTGCCGAATTTGTTTACGATGCGCTTCGCGAACTTCGGGCCAACGCCCTTTATGAGGCCGCTGCCTAGGTATTTTTCGATCCCGTAGACCGTGGCGGGCAGGGTCTCCTCCCATTTTTCCGCGGAAAACTGCCGCCCGTATTTGCCGTCGACGCGCCACTGCCCCTCCAGCGTGAGCACAGAGCCGACGTGGACGTCGGGCATGCTCCCGACGACGGTCACGAGTTCGCCGAAGCCCTTTGCGCGGCATTTGATCACGGAGAAACCGTTTTCGGCGTTCTGGTATGTAATTCGCTCGACGACGCAGCGCAGGCGATCCATGATTATAAACAATCCCTTCTTTAAGTTTAAGAAAATTTAATATCATAAATACCACAATATTCTAGCATAAATCGCAGAAAAATGCTATACTATCTAAGGTTTTGTCACTGGATTGACCGAAAATACAGTTTCTTTTGAGTTTATCTTTGGGATCTATAATGATTTCCGATGATGAA
>JAJQIQ010000017.1 GCA_021199135.1 Clostridiales bacterium
TGGCGCGTACTGCCACAGCATCGCGCAAAACCTTCTCTCCGTGAGGGAGGACGCGTAGGTACTGGCGTGGCGTGCCGCTCTACAACGTGACGGACAGCTATATCCTAACGAACGGCACTGATAAGACAGAAATTTTTACATACAATTTCAACGGTTTCACCTCAGACTACGATGCCGGGAAATTCCAGCTCAGCTTCTTTATCCCGGAGAAGGGGTGGAGCACATACGGGGAGAGCTATTACCTGATAGTTTTGGGCGACGACATCGCGGATTACACCGTGCAGGGGTACAAGAACGGGGCTTGCAAGGCGACCGAAAAAATAAAGGTGACGTATGAGATGAACCGCTATGAGACCACGCTTGGGAAAGTGCTCGAGACGATGACGCGCGAGCAATACGACAGCCTGAATGACCCGACTTACAGGGCCGAGGACGACCTCATAAACAGCGAGGTCACGTTCGAGATGTATTATGGCGAGGTGTGCCGCATGATGAGCCAGTACAAGCCGATTTCCGACTACTCCGCGCAACGATACACTGGGCCGGAAATAGACGGAATAATCTCCGAGCCTTTTGGCCTGAGCCGCGTGATGTTTTGCACATTTTCAGTGACTGTCCCCGCGGGCGGGGGCACGGAGGTCATGATTTCACAGGTGCAGGGCGGGAGCTACGATTATTACAATGGCAGCGGCGGCGCCGACGCGGGAATCCGCGGATATGACATGGTGACAACGCTCGGCTCGCGCCTTGACTTTTCGGCGCAGCACGCGGGCATCACAAATTACGACAATATCGAGATCGTCAGCCAGAATTTCGGCTTCGACCTCGAGAATGGAATAGCGTCCGTGGAGCTAGATGTGAGCGAGGAGCACTATTATATGAACGTGAGATGGAAGGACGATTGATTTCTATCTCCATAAAAATCAGGCAATATGAATTGAGCCAGGCTCTAAAAGCCTGGCTCAATTCATAAAAGTCCTTTGAAAAACGTGTATGTTTTACCAAAAAGTCCTTTGGATAATGTGACCGAATTGCCTGAAAGTCCTTTGGAAAATGTGATCCAATCTACAGAAAGTCCTTTGGAAAATGTGATTTTTGACTTGATTTCTGGCTGGATTACATATATAATGGCACTGATGACATGACAGGCCAGGAATAAAGAAGTTGGTGATACTATGTACAGGGAAGCCATCAGGCAGCTGGAGGAGTGGAAAGACAGCGAGAATCGCAAGCCGCTTATAATCAGAGGGGCGCGTCAGGTGGGGAAGACCTGGCTCATGCAGGAGTTTGGGCGCACCCACTATAAATCGTGTGCCTATATAAGCATGGACGAGAACGTCAGGATGGAGGATACGTTTCGGGAGGCGTTTGACGTCGACCGCATTATTCCATTTCTTGAGGTGGAGGCAGGGGTGAAGATTGACCCAGACAATACGCTGATCATTTTCGATGAGGTGCAGGAAATCCCCCGTGCATTGAAATCGCTCAAATATTTTCAGGAGAGGGCACCGCAGTATCATATTGTCGCGGCGGGTTCCCTGCTCGGGATTGCCCTCCATGAGGGAACTTCATTTCCCGTCGGCAAGGTGGATTTCTGCGACCTATACCCGATGACTTATAAGGAATTTCTACTGGCTTGCGGGGAAGGCGGGATGGCGGATATCCTTGGCAAGCGGGATTACGATGCGATGCGTATTTTTAAAACAAAATACACGGACTACCTCAAATATTATTATTATGTGGGAGGGATGCCGGAGGCGATTGCGGAATTTGTAAAAAAACGTGAATTCCGCGCTGTGAGAAAGGTTCAGAACAAGCTTCTCTCCGCATATATGTATGATATTTCAAAGCACGCCCCGAATGAGATAGTGACGCGAATCCATATGCTCTGGGATTCAATTCCATCTCAGCTGGCGAGGGAAAATAAAAAATTCCATTACGGGCTCATTCGCGAGGGCGCAAGGGCGAGGGAGTATGAGACCGCGATGACGTGGCTGATGGATGCAGGGCTCATCTATCGGGTTGGCAGGGTCAAAAAGCCAGATTTTCCCCTTCGAGCCTATCAGGACATGTCTGCGTTTAAGCTGTTTGTCGTGGATGTGGGCCTGCTTGGCGCGATGTCGCGGCTGAATGAAAAAATCCTTCTTGAGGGGAATCGGCTCTTTGAGGAGTTCAAGGGTGCGCTGACGGAGCAGTACGTCATGCAGCAGCTCGTGGTGAATCCGGAAAATGATATTTTTTATTGGTCGGCGGAGAATGCGACGGCGGAACTTGATTTTCTGATCCAGACGGAGGACAGAATCGTCCCGATGGAAGTGAAAGCCGAGGAGAATTTACAGGCAAAAAGCCTCAAAGTTTTCACGCAGAAATATCAGATAAAAGATGCTGTCCGCACTTCGCTTTCAGATTATAAAGAGCAGGATTTGCTGGTGAATGTCCCATTGTATGGGATAGAGGATTATATGAGGAGGTAACATATGCAGAACTTTAATTTTTACACCCCGACAGAGATAGTGTTCGGGCGGGGCGCGGAGAAGGAAGCCGGGCGGATGGCGTCAAAGTACAAGGGCTCCAGGGTGCTCGTCGTCTACGGCGGGCAGAGCGCGGTAAAGAGCGGGCTCATCGGCACCATCGAGCAGGAACTGGACGATGCGGGGATTTCCTATGAGACACTCCCCGGCGTGAAGCCAAACCCGCGCCTTTCCCTTGCGAGGGAGGGCGTGAAGAAGGCAATTGCGTTTAAGGCGGACCTGATATTGGCGGTGGGCGGCGGGAGCGTGATCGACACCGCGAAATCCGTCGCGATCGGGGCGGCTCATCCCGAGACGGATATCTGGGATTTCTGGACAGGGAAAGTGAAAAAGCCTGAGACCGCGCTCCCGATAGGCGTGGTGCTCACCATAGCCGCAGCCGGAAGCGAGACGAGCGATTCCGTGGTGCTGACAAATGACGAGACCGGAAAGAAAATGGGATACGGCGGGGATTTCATCAGGCCGAAATTTGCGCTGATGGACCCGGAGCTGACGTGTACGCTGCCGAAATATCAGGTGGCGTGCGGCGTGGTCGACATACTTATGCACACGCTGGAGCGGTATTTCACGCCGGTTGTGGGGAACCTGCTGACGGACGAGATCGCAGAGGGGCTGATGCGCACCATAACCACTGTGGGAAAGAAAGCGTACGAGAATCCGGCCGATTACGACGCGATGAGCGAGGTGATGTGGTGCGGCAGCCTCTCGCACAACGGGCTCACGGGCCTGGGGCGCGGCAAGGATTTCTCCTGCCACAAGCTCGGGCACGAGATAAGCGGGATGTTCGACGAGGCGCACGGCGCGACGCTTTCCGCCGTTTGGGGAAGCTGGGCGAGGTTTGCGTATAAGACGGACGTGCCGCGCTTCGCAAAATATGGGCGTCAGGTCTGGGGAATCGACGAGGCCGACGACGGGCAGGCCGCGATAAAGGCCATCGACTGCACCGAAGATTTCTTCCGCTCGCTCGACATGCCCACCTGCATCGGCGAACTCTCCATCGGCGTCCAGCCAGAATCGGTGCTCAGGAAAATGGCGGACAGCGCCACGATGGGGGATACCGTAAAACAGGGCTGCTTCAAGCCGATGGACGCGGGCGACATGTTTGATATTTACAGGATGGCGAATCATAAATAAAAAATGGGTGACACGCCGCATGGATATGTGGTATCATAGCGATAGCTTTTAAAGGACGCTGAGTCAAAAATATTTTAAAACGAAAAGGAGAGAGTCATGGACAAAAAGATCCCTTACAAGATTTACCTCGAGGAGAACGAGCTGCCGACGCAGTGGTACAACATGAGGGCGGACATGAAGAAGAAGCCCGCGCCGATCTTAAACCCGGGCACGCACCAGCCTATCACGGTCGACGAGCTTTCGCCGATTTTCTGCGAGGAGCTCGCGAAGCAGGAGCTCGACGACACCACGCCGTATATTGACATCCCGCAGGAGATTCAGGATTTTTATCGGATGTACCGCCCGTCGCCGCTCACGAGGGCGTACTTCCTCGAAAAAAAGCTGGGTACCCCGGCGCACATCTACTACAAATTCGAGGGGAACAACACCTCCGGCAGCCACAAGCTCAACTCCGCGATTGCGCAGGCCTACTACGCGAAGGAGCAGGGGCTAAAGGGAGTCACGACCGAGACCGGCGCGGGCCAGTGGGGCACGGCCCTCTCGATGGCGTGCTCATATTTCGGGCTGGACTGCCAGGTGTACATGGTGAAGGTTTCGTATGAGCAGAAGCCGTTCCGCCGCGAGGTCATGAGGACATACGGCGCGACGGTGACACCCTCCCCGTCGATGAACACGAACGTCGGCAGGAAGATGAACGAGGAGTTCCCGGGGACGACGGGCAGCCTTGGCTGCGCGATCTCCGAGGCGGTCGAGGCGGCGACGACGCAGGAGGGCTACCGCTATGTGCTCGGCTCTGTGCTCTCGCAGGTGCTCCTGCACCAGTCGGTCATCGGGCTTGAGACGAAGATGGCCCTCGACAAATACGGGATCAAGGCGGACACGATAATAGGATGCGCGGGAGGCGGCTCAAACCTCGGTGGGCTCATCGCGCCGTTCATGGGGCAGATGCTTCGCGGCGAGGCGAACTACGACATTATCGCGGTCGAGCCGGCATCCTGCCCGAGCCTGACGCGAGGCGTCTACGCATACGATTTCTGCGACACCGGAAAAATCTGCCCGCTCGCGAAGATGTACACGCTCGGCAGCAGCTTCATCCCGTCCGCGAACCACGCTGGCGGCCTCCGCTACCATGGCATGAGCACGATCATCTCCGAGCTGTACGACGAGAAGCTCATCACCGCGCGGAGCGTCGAGCAGACCGACGTGTTCAAGGCGGCGCAGCTCTTCGCCCGCGTCGAGGGAATCCTCCCCGCGCCGGAGAGCAGCCACGCGATCAAGGTCGCGATCGACGAGGCGCTCAAGTGCAAGGAGACCGGCGAGGAGAAGAATATCGTCTTCGGCCTGACCGGCACCGGATACTTCGACATGGTCGCATACCAGCAATTCAACGACGGCAAGATGAGCGACTACATCCCGACCGACGAGGATCTGCAGAAGAGCATCTCCGAGATGCCGAAGGTGTGATGGATTTGGAATTGCGATGTCAGAAAATAATATAAAGATTGCGGGCGAGGATGAATACCTCTCATTCATGACGGACGAGGCGGAGCCGTACCTTGCGGAGCGCCGGACGGTGCAGCGGCTTGAGAGCGTTTTCGTGCCCGACGCAAGGCATAAAAATGAATCGCCAGACGACTCGCCGAAAAACATTTACTGCGAGTTTTACGACTGCGACAATCCGCACGGGATTGTCCTGATCTCGCACGGCTTCACGGAGACCGCCGACAAGTTCCGCGAGGTCATATGGCAGTTCCTGCAGGGAGGGTTTCATGTCGCCATCCCAGAGCACTGCGGGCATGGCAGGAGCTATCGGTTGATTGACGGCGACCCCTCGCTCGTCCATGTCGACCGGTATGAGCGCTATGTCTCGGACTTGCGGCTTGTGGCAAAGGCTGCCACTTCGCGCTGGAGCGGTTTGCCGCTTGTGCTCTACGCGCACTCGATGGGCGGCGGGGTCGGGGCGGCACTCGCGGCGACGGAGCCGGATTTATTCGAAAAAATAATCCTGACGTCGCCGATGATCCGTCCGCTCACCGGGCCCATCCCGTGGTCAGCTGCAAAAGTTGCCGACAGGCTCTTATGCGCGGCTGGCAAAGAGAAAGAATATGTCATGGGTCAGCCGCATTTCAATGAAAATGAGACGTTTGAGGACAGCGTGGCGACCTCCCGCGCCAGGTTCGAATGGTACAGCCAGATGCGGAGGTCGAATCCTTTGTTTCAGATGACATCGCCATCCTATGCGTGGTTGCGCGAGGCGGCGAGGCTGAACCGCTACCTGATGTCGGAGGCCGCAAATGCGATTTCCCGTCCTGTGATTCTGTTTCAGGCAGAACTGGAAAACATAGTCTCCAAGGATGAGCAGGAGAGGTTTATTAAAAAAATCAAGGCTCAAGGCGGCAGGACGGCACCGGTGGAGTTTGTGCGCATCGCGGACGCGAAGCATGAGATTTACCGCTCAGGTCGAGATGCGCTGGTGAAATACTGGGATAAGATCTGGGAATTTCTGGAAAAATAAGCATTTAAAAATCAATGCGCATGAGGACATAAAAATCATGGAAATGCAGCAGGAGCAACAACAGGATTTCATGAGGACGCGGAGCGTGCCGCTTCTCGTGTTTACGATGGCGCTTCCGATGACGCTCTCGATGCTCGTGAATTCTCTGTACAACATCGTGGACAGCTATTTTGTCGCGAGGATCAGCGAGAGCGCGATGACGGCGCTCTCTTTGGTTTACCCTGTGCAGAATATCGTGACGGCGGTCACGGTCGGGTTCGGGATCGGGGTAAACGCGGCAATCTCATATTTCCTCGGCGCACGGGAGCAGAAAAACGCCGACTCGGCGGCGACGGCGGGGCTTATCCTAAACATCGTCCACGGCGCGATCTTGACGGTGCTGTTTATTGCCATAATGCCGTGGTTTTTGGGGATGTTTACGGACGATTCGCAGATATTTTCGATGGGACTTCAGTACGCAAACATCGTGCTCCTTTTTTCAATCCCGATCGGCGCGGGGATGAGCATGGAGAAAATTTTCCAGGCGACGGGGCTCATGAAGACCTCGATGTTTTGCATGCTGTGCGGGTGCGCGACGAATCTGATCTTGGACCCGTTGCTCATTTTCGGGATAGGATTTTTCCCCGAGCTTGGGATAAGGGGAGCGGCGATCGCGACAGGGACAGGGCAGGTGGTCGCGCTCTTGGTCTACATTATTTTTTATTTCGCGAGGGGAATTTCCGTGAGGTTTTCCTGGGGCAGCCTGCGCGGGGCGAAAAGCGTCTGCGGCAGGATGTACGCGGTCGGCATCCCGGCGGCGCTCAACCTCGCGCTCGCGTCGGTGACGGTATCTGCACTCAACGCAATCCTGAGCGCGTTCTCGTCATCCTATGTGCTCGTGCTCGGCGCATATTATAAATTGCAGACGTTTTTATATCTCACCGCGAACGGCATCGTCCAGGGGATGCGCCCGATCTGCGGCTACAATTACGGCGCGAAGGAATACCGGCGCGTGAAAAAAATATTCTGGGTCGGGCTTTTGTTCATCGCAGTCGTGATGCTGGTCGGAACCGTGCTGTGCCTGACGATTCCGGGTGCGCTTATTGGCATATTTACGGAAAACTCCGAGACGGTCGCGATCGGCGCGCACGCGCTTCGGATAATCTGCGCGGGATTTATCGTGTCGGCGGTCTCCGTCACCGTCTCGGGCACCCTCGAGGGCCTCGGCAAGGGCGTGACCTCGCTCGTGATATCGGTCCTCCGCTATGTCGCGATCATAATCCCGGCGGCGTTCATCCTGTCCCGCTTCATCGCCGCCGACGGCGTGTGGAACGCGTTCTGGGTTGCGGAGCTTGTCACTGCCGCCGTCGCCGCCCTGCTCTTTGCGAGGGTCGCGAGGCGGGAGCTGAGAGACTAAGAGGCGCAAGACCTCTTCTGATAATCAACCAGACTAAATGCGATTATAGCGATGGTGCCTTCGCAGGGGTCAATTTTGTCGATGAAAGTTGGCTGGGGGAGTTCTTCGTTCTCCTGAATCCTGCTTGTGATTGCAAGCCCCAAGGCATCTACGGCTCTGGAGTATATTTCGCTTGTGCTGTCTCCATCGGTGAAGCACTCTGGGAAATCTGGGAAAGTGGCCCAAAACCCACCCTCCTCTGCCGTGTGGAAAATTGCCGGATAAAATGTATCGTACATAGAAAACCTCCGTAAATCATTTCTCTGGGCGTCATGGGCATAAATGGAACAACTCCTTCTGCAAGTCCTATATTATAGACATGATAACATATGTGATAATAAATATCAATGGAAATGAGAAAAATTATCTTTTTGGAGAAATACACAGTTTACAAGCGGAAAAAACAATGGTATGATTATATCGTGATGCAACTGCTATTAAGCTTGGCCGGCACTCGGCGTATGAACAGGTGGGACGAGGGAAGTTGGGACTTAAGATCCCCATAGACACGGAAGGTTCACCATCATAGCGAAGCAGAGGGAAAATAGCCTTTATAAAACAGACAGAAACGGATGCTTTATAAACTATACCCTTGCTTGGCTATTTCAGTACAAGATACTATGAATGTTCATCGCCGTTGGCTCTGTTCTTGAGGTATATGTGATGTCAAAAACCCTTTAAATTTAACGAAATAGGGCTTGACACTATAGGAAGGAGGTAAATATTTATGAAAACATTAGTCGCTTACTTTTCACTTTCAGGAAACACGAGGCAGGTCGCTGAGAGGATTCAAGCATTGACGGGCGGGGATCTTTTCGAGATCAAGGGCGAGAAAAACTATGGCGGCTACCTCAAGGCTGTCGCAATCGCGGCAAAGGAGAATGCCGCGAAGGAGTTGCCGAAGGTGACGACGCATGTGGAAGATTTCGATTCTTATGACAGGATTTTGATTGGTTTTCCGGTGTGGTATGGGACCTGGCCGCGGTTGGTCATGTCGTTCGGGAAGGAATATGATTTCACGGGGAAAGACGTCTACGTGTTCTGCACCAGCGGTTCGACCGGCCCGGAGAAATCCCAGAAGACGGCGGAGGAGATCTGCGTGGGCGCAAAGGTTCATC
>JAJQIQ010000031.1 GCA_021199135.1 Clostridiales bacterium
AGTACAACTCGATGTTTGACAAGAAGGGGAGGAGCTCGTTCTTCTTCCCATACATCCAAGATATAGCCTCATAGTTAAATATAGATTTAATTTTTGGAGAAATGTTATGAAATTAAGGGATTTGCTTGAGTATGACAATATTGTCATACAGTGCCACGACAACCCGGACGCGGACGCGATCGCGTCCGGCTTCGCCGTTCACCGCTACCTCACTTCGCACGGGAAGACCCCGACGTTCATATATTCGGGGAGCGAGTACATCAGGAAGAGCAACCTCGTCATGCTCATAGACGACCTGCACATCCCAATCTCGCACGTCGACAAGATCACGAAGCCCGAGCTGCTCGTCACCGTGGACTGTCAGTACGGCGGCGGAAACGTGACGCGGTTCTCGGCGAAGAAAGTTGCGGTCATAGACCATCACAGGGTTTCGACGAAGCTTCCGGAGCTCTCCGAGGTGAGGGAGAACCTGGGCGCCTGCTCGACGCTCATGTGGCGGCTCCTCAAGGAGGAGGGCTACGACGTGGACGGTGACAGGGAGCTTGCGACCGCGCTCTACTACGGCCTGTACACGGACACGAACTCCTTCACCGAGATCTACCATCCGCTCGACATGGACTTGCGCGACGAGGCGAGGTTCGACCAGGTGCTGATGACGAAATACAGAAACGCGAACCTATCCCTGGAGGAGCTCGAGGTGGCGGGCGCGGCGCTTCTGCACAGCGACTACATTGACGCCTACCGCGCCGCGCTTGTAAAGGCCGGGGTCTGCGACCAGAACATCCTCGGGATAATAAGCGACCTCGTGCTCGAGGTCGACGCGATCGACTTCTGCATAGTATTCAACATCCGCCCGGACGGTGTGAAGTATTCGGTCAGAAGCTGCACGAACGAGATAAAGGCGAACGAGCTCGCCGAGGAGCTCAGCCGCGGGATCGGAAACGGCGGCGGGCACCTGCAGAAGGCGGGCGGCTTCATCCCTATGGATCTCCTCGTCGAGGAGTACCTGCGCTTCTGTGAGCAGCAGAACTACACGCCCCGCATGGAGCGTTCCGCGCAGGGCGGGCGGGAGCAGCCGACCGCATCCGGGGTCAAGGCGCTCCTCGAGAGGCGGATGCGCGACTACATGGACAACACTGACATCATCTACGCCGACAGGGACGAAATCGACATGGACGGCGGGAAGAGATACCACAGGAAGTCGATTCCGTGGGGATACGTGAAGGCGGACGGGCTGTTTGAGCCGGGCGCGGAGATAAGGGTTCGCGCGATAAACGGCGACAAGAAGATCGTGACGGAGGACGGCATGGTCATCATATTCGGGCCGTGGGGCGAGGTCTACACCTGCCCGGAGGGGGAATTCTCACAGAACTACAGGGTGTATCCCGACTGGGACTTCTCCATGCAGTCTGCGGACTACGAGCCTACGATCCAGGACAGGAAGACCGGGAAGACCCTCTACCCGATGGACCAGGCGAAGGTTTGCGTGCCGAAGGGCGTGCGCCCGATCCATGCGAAGCAGCTGACCCGCCAGGTGAAGCTCTTCCCGAAGGGACACACGGACAATTACCTGCTGGGCCATGTCGGCGACTACCTCGTCGGCAACATCGGGGACATACAGGACATATTTGTCATGGGGCGGGAGCAGTTCGAGCACTCCTACGCAGAAGTCAGCGATGAGCCTTCGGCAAAATCTGTGCAGGCGGTCGTCTTCGACCTCGACGGGACGCTCCTCGATACGCTCGTGGACCTATGCGAGGCGGTGAACTTTGCGCTCAGATCGTGCAGTCAGCCCGAGGTTTCGCTGAACCAAGTGCGCCAGAACGTCGGCAACGGCATAAAAAACCTCGTCAGCCACTCGCTTCCGGACGGGGAGGACAACCCCTGCTTCGATGAGGTGTTCTCCACGTTCCGCGAATATTACGACAGGCACTGCCTTGACCACACGGTGCCGTACGAGGGGATCGTCCCGCTCGTGCGTGAGCTCAATGCGCAGGGGATGAAGATGGCAATCGTCTCGAACAAGGTCGATTCCGCGGTCAAGGAGCTGGCCGAGAAATTTTTCCCGGATGAGATAAAGGTGGCGGTCGGGGAGCGCGAGGGCATAAAGCGAAAGCCAGCGCCCGACACGGTGAACCAGGCCCTTGCGGAGCTAGGAGTCAGCGCGTCGCAGGCCGTCTATGTCGGCGACTCGGACGTGGACCTTTTGACCGCGCAGAACGCGGGCCTGCCCTGCGTCAGCGTGACCTGGGGATTCCGCGACGAGAAGTTTTTGCGGCGGCACGGCGCGAAAATCCGCATAGCCCAACCGCTGGAGCTGCTACATAAAATATAATAAGGATTTAATAATACAATTAAACGCAGAATTGGAGAGGCTTACGCGAAAGTTTAATTTAGATATAATATTTTGCATTTCAGGAGGGATGGGACATGGCAGACAACATGGATGAGAGGATAACCGGGCACACCGGGCTTTTAGCGCTCATCGGCTCGCCGGTGGGGCACTAGGGCTCGCCCGCTATGTACAACTACAGCTTCAAAAGGCTCGGCATCGACTACGTCTACGTGGCGTTCGACGTAAAGCAGGAGCAAGTCGGCGATGCGATCGCGGCGATGCGGCTCTTTGACATGCGCGGCATGAACGTCACGATGCCCG
>JAJQIQ010000029.1 GCA_021199135.1 Clostridiales bacterium
TCTCCATCGATTTTTCAAATATGCCGTTCTCGCGCCAGAATTTCTCGACTTCCTTCTCCCGTTCCACAAAATTCAGGCTCGTGTCAACCTTTTCGTACATGATGCTTGAGTCCTCCCGTAAAAAATAGTTGCTTTTTTCCCACAATTTCTAGTCGATTTTTAAAATCAGGCCGAGCACCCGGGCCGCGCAACTCTCCAGGTCCGCGCGCCCTATCACGCCGAGCTCATGCGCCCGCTTCACGCGGTCGGGGAAGCCCGTCGGCATCTTCACGTCGTTGCCGGCGAGGATTTCCTTGTAATGCTCCGCAAGGTTCCACCAGTCGGTCGTGAC
Organism: Clostridiales bacterium; assembly: GCA_021199135.1. Classification (GTDB taxonomy): domain Bacteria; phylum Bacillota; class Clostridia; order Lachnospirales; family Lachnospiraceae; genus Roseburia. Next base: position 332 of record JAJQIQ010000029.1, read on the forward strand.
CATCCCCTCAAAGCCCCACTCGCCGCGCAGTATGTCCGTCAGGAGCTCCCTGCACTCCGAGGTGCGGTGCCCGTTTATCGCGTTGTAGGACGACATTAGCGCCCAGGGGTCGGCCTCCTTTACGATGATCTCGAAGGGCCGCAGGTAGATTTCGCGGAGCGCCCTCTCGGACATGCGCGAGTCGCTGTTTGTCCGGTTCGTCTCCTTGTTGTTCGCCACGAAGTGCTTGACGGTCGCCGCGACGTGCTGGGACTGGATCCCGCGGACCATCGCCGCGCCGATCTTTCCCGCGAGACAGGGGTCCTCGGAGTAATACTCGAAGTTGCGCCCGCAGAGCGGATTGCGGTGGATGTTCACCGCCGGGGCGAGCCAGATGGAGATGTTATTCTCCTTCACCTCCATCGCCGCCGCGCGTCCGACCCTCTCGACGACCTCGGGGTCCCACGTGCAGGCCAATAGCGTCGCGCAGGGCCAGGCCGTCGTCTTCACGCCGCAGGGCCGCTCGAGCCTCAGCCCCGCAGGGCCGTCCGCCGTCATCACCGACGGGACGCCGTACTCCGGGAGGTTCCCGATGCCGAAAGTGTTCGCGACCCCGGTGTTCGGCTGGCCTCCGAGGAGCGAGAGCAGCTCATCGTCACTGAGCTGTTCGATGAAATCGTCCAAAGTCGCCTTGCCGTCCGCGACGTCGCGCAGGGTCTTTGCGCCTTTCTTGTAGGGCATGGAGACACGCCAAGTCTCCCTGACGTGGCCGGCCGGCGCGAGCAAGGCCTCCATCCCGACGGGCAGCTTCTCGAAGGCGCACTCGTCGAGGTCGAGAGGCTCGGACTGCGGCAGCGCCTCGTACGTCCCGTCAGAGAGCATCCGTTTTGGAAGGGCCTGGGGGATCAGCTTTTCCGAGAGCTGCTCGGCAATCATATCTTCTTTTACGGTAAATTTCCCATCAATTTTTTTTGCGTCCCTGACCGAGTTCCCGACATGGAATTCGTAGTCCCCGGCCTCGAGGACGTAAGCGGATTTCTTTATCTTGCCGAGGTCGTCGTAGGAGGCGAAGTCGCGCTTTTTCGCGGAGAGCGTAAATTCCTCGCTCTCCCCCGGCATGAGGAGCTTTGTCTTGTGGAAGGCGATGAGCGCGCGCGACGGCTTGCCGAGCTTCCCCTGCGGGGCCGAGACATAGAGCTGCGCGACCTCCTTTCCCGGCGCCTCCCCGATATTTTTCACGGAGACGTCCACCGAGATCACGTCACCGTCCTCCTTCAACGCGCCCGCGCTGATCGAAAATTCAGTGTATGAGAGCCCAAATCCGAATGGGTAAACCACCGCCTTATCCGCGCCCGGGATGGTCTCGAAATACCTGTAGCCGACGTAGATGTCCTCGGTGTAGTTCACGTATTGCATAGACTCGAAGAAGCCCTCCGTCGAGGGGTAGTCGGTGAGCTTGCCTGCGAAAGTGTCGCAGAGCTTGCCGGATGGGTTTGCCTTCCCGCAGAGGATGTCGGCCATCGCCGTGCCGCCCTCCATCCCGGGCTGCCACGCGATAAGCGCGGACGATATCGCCGGGTCATCTTTTATCCAAGAGAGGTCCATCATCCCGCCGATGTTCAGGACGACGGCGATCTGCACAAATTTATTTTTCACGCGCGCGACCATCCGCCTCTCGCCCTCCGTCAGGCAGAAATCCCCGTCTGGGAAGACTTCCGCGAAGCGCTTTGGCATACTAGGCCGCGGCTCCTCAATCCAGTCGTCGAGGCAGCCCTCGTGGTACTCCACGTCGGAGCGGTCCCAGCCCTCGCCGGAAAAGCGGTTTATCACAATCACGGCGGCATCCGCAAAATCTGCCGCGCCCTCAAGCAGCTCATCCGGGACGTCCGGCTCCGCGGTCATCCCCGCTGACACGCCCTCCGCGTACTGGCGGCCTACTTCCCCGCGGTAGAAATCCATGAGCGGCTCATAGACCGACACAAAGCCGTCCTGCATCATGAGGCCGTCGTAGAGCCCGTGCGCGTAGGGCGTCTCGACGTCGCCGCTCCCGCCGCCTATCTTCACATAGTCGGCGCTGGCCTTCCCGAAGAGCGCGAGGCGCGTCCCCTTTCCAAAGGGAAGCAACTTGTTTTCATTTTTTATCAGCACCATCCCCTCGGATGCCGCCTCCCTCGAGAGCGCGATGTGCTCCGCGGATGCGGTCACGCGCCCGCTCTCGCCCAGCGGCAGGTTCGGCTGGTAGTTTGCCCTCGTCCATTTTTCCATGACTGTCCGTCTCCTTATGCGAACGGGTTCTCCGTCGGGTACGGGAGGCTCTTCGGCTGGTTGTAGTTTATGTCCT
>JAJQIQ010000055.1 GCA_021199135.1 Clostridiales bacterium
GTAATGCCGGAACTTTCTAGGGCGTGGAGGAAGTCCTGGACGCGGGAGGGGGTGGGGGAGGCGAGGCCGCGCTCACGGACGGGGTTTACGGAAATTAGGTTGACGTGGCAGTTCAGGCCACGGAGGAGGCGTGCAAGCTCCGCCGCGTCGGCGGCGCTGTCGTTTACGCCCGCGATCAGGCTGTACTCGAACGTGACGCGCCGCCCGGTCGCCTCGAAATACTGTCGGCAAGCGGCGATGAGGTCGTGGATTTCGTATTTTTTTGCGATGGGCATTATCTTCTCGCGGATGCGCTGGTTCGGGGCGTGGAGCGAGACCGCGAGCGTGAACTGGAGCTTCTTTTCGGCGAGTTTTTTCATCTGCGGGATGAGCCCGCAGGTCGAGACGGTGACGTTGCGCTGGCTGATGTTAAGCCCGTTCTCGTCGGTCAGGATCTCTATGAATTTAATCAGCGAATCGAAGTTGTCTAGCGGCTCGCCGGTTCCCATCACGACGACGTTTGAGACGCGTTCCCCGCCCTCCTCGGAAATCTGGTAGACCTGATCGAGCATCTCCGAGGCCGTGAGGTTCCGCGCAAGCCCGCCTATCGCCGAGGCGCAGAACGCGCACCCCATCCGGCATCCCGCCTGTGAGGATATGCACACGGATATCCCGTGCTTGTAGCTCATACGCACGCTCTCGATAAGGTTTCCGTCTGCGGTGGAAAATAAATATTTTTTCGTCCCGTCGAGTTTTGATTCCTGCACTTCCTCCTGACGAAGAGTTGTAATTTTGGCGACATTCGAGAGTCGCTCTCGGAAATTTTTTGAGAGGTTCGTCATCTCGGGGAAATCTGCCGCATGGCGCAGGTGGAGCCACTCGTATATCTGCTTTGCCCTGTATTTTTTCTCGCCGAGGTTTTCGACAAATTCCGTGAGCTCAGCTAAATTCATTGACTTTATATCGATGCGTTCGCCCATCATTTTCTCCTATTTTCTCTTACATAATTTCGCTATGAAAAATCCATCCCCACCATTTTCTCCCGGAAAAATCTGCTCCTCGGAAATAAGCTCGAACTGCGGATGATCTTTCAGGAACCACTCGACATTTTCCTCGTTCTCGGCCCTATGAATCGTGCAGGTGCTATAAATTAAGGTGCCGCCGGGCTTGAGATAATTGCAGGAAATACCGAGTATTTTTTGCTGCAGGGCGGCAAGCTCCGCCGCCTGGGACTCGGTCATCCTGTGCCGGATGTCGGGCTTTTTTCTCATGACCCCGAGCCCCGAGCAGGGGAGGTCGCAGATGAGAACGTCCGCCTTCCCCACTGAGTTCTCGTCAAACGCTGTCGCGTCCATGACCACGGCTCGGAGGTTTTCCACGCCCATGCGCTTGCGGTTCTCCTCGATGAGCGCGACTTTCGCTTCGCTTATATCCCGCGCCTCGACCATGCCGCTCCCGCGCAGAAACTGCGCGACGTGGAGGGCTTTCCCGCCCGGGGCGGCGCAGACGTCAATCACGAAGTCGCCTTCTTTTGCGCCCGCGAGGTGCGCGACCCGCATGGAGCTTATGTCCTGCACGTAAAACTCCCCGTCCGAAAATCCTGGGAGATTTTCAATATTATCCGCGCCGGATACACAGAGCGCGTCGGAAATCTCATCTATTTTTTCTGCGGCAATCCCCTGATTCGCGAATTTTTTCACAAGCGAATCGAGAGTGATTTTTCCCGTGTTCACGCGGACATAAAAACCGCTGTTTTTATTATCCGATATGTTCTTTAATATTTCCCTGGTTTTTTGGATCCCGTAATCAGAAATCCAGAGCGAGACTATCCACTCCGGCATCGCGTATTTTACCGAGAGCGCATAGGCAAGGTTCTCATCCTCGCTCGGGAATTTCACGTCCTTCCACCCCGCAGCGATCGCGCGAAGCACACCGTTTGTAAAACCCGAGAGCCCCGACAATCCGCGCTTTTTTGCGAGTTTGACCGCCTCGTTGCAGGCCGCAGAATCCGGCACTGAATCCATGTACATGATCTGGTATGCGCTCATCCTCAGAATCTCACGGATGAGTGGCTTCATTTTTTTCACTTTCGTCTTGGAAAAATAATCAATGACAAAATCGAGGGTTATCTGCCTCTCGATCGTCCCCTCGAAAAGCCGCGTCAGAAATGCGCGGTCACGCTTCGGCAGATGCTCATGTTTTTCGAGGGTCTGCCGCAAAACCACGTGGCTGTATTTTTCATGCTCGCTCACCTCCATCAGCATGTCGACGGCGAGCATCCTCAAGTTTTCGTCAGCCACAGTCTTTCCTCCTGTCAGCTGCGCAGCAGCGTCCCCTCTTCTACCCTGTTCCCATTTAAAAATGAGGCCGCGTCCATCCTCTTCTTGTCCTGAATCTGAACGATGTTCAAATTCAGTATTCCGTCCCCGGTCTGGACTGCGATCCCATTTTTGCCTGCCCGCACGACCGTACCCGGCTTTGCCTCGGAATTTTCTTTATCCAGATTTTCTTGCACTGTCGCGCCCCAGATCTTTAGCATCTTGCCGTTTAAATATGTGTAGGCTCCCGGCCATGGGTCAAGCCCTCGGACCATCCGCTCGAGCTCCGCGGCGGGGCGGCTCCAGTCTAGGTTTCCCATGTCCTTTTTTATCGTCGAGGTGTAGGTCACGCCGATTGCGTTCTGTGGGGTGTAGAGTGCCGTGCCATTTTCGATCGAATCCATCGTCTCGACGCAGAGCCTCGCGCCCAAGTCCGCCAGACGGCAAAAAAGGCTTCCCGCCGTCTCGCCGCGGGCAATTGCAATCTCCTCCTGCCTTATGATGTCGCCGGTGTCGAGCCCCTCGTCCATGCGCATCGTCGTGACCCCGGTGACGGGCTCCCCGTCCAGTATCGCCCACTGGATCGGCGATGCCCCGCGGTATTTCGGGAGCAGCGAGGCGTGGACGTTCACGCAGCAGTATCTCGGCAAATCCAGGATTTCCCCCGGCAGTATCTGGCCGAACGCCGCCACGACGATGATGTCGGGCTCAAAATTTTTTAAGAAATCAATATTTTCCGGCTCTCGGATTTTGACCGGCTGAAACACCTCAACATCGTGCGAAATCGCCCACTCCTTGACCGGCGAGACCGACATCGCGCCGCCCCTGCCCTTCGGCCTGTCGGGCTGCGTGACCACGAGGGCCAGCTCGTGCCCCGCCTCGTTTATCGCATCGAGCGTCCCCACCGCAAAATCGGGCGTCCCCATAAAAATTACCCTCATTTACTGGTCGTCCTCCTCCTCAATGTTTGCGTCGTGGAGCTCGCCCTCGACCTTTTCGGTATATAAATGCCCGTCGAGGTGCTCTACCTCGTGGCAGATCGCGCGCGCCAAAAGCTCCGTCCCCTCTATCTCGCAGAGCTCCATCTCCGCGTCGTAAAATTTCACCTTGACATGGTTCGGACGCGTCACCTTGCCCGCCTTGCCCGGGACGGAGAGGCAGCCCTCATCTCCGGTCTGCTCGCCGGACGTCTCGAGGATCTCCGGGTTTATCATCGTGATCGGGCCGTCCCCGACGTCGATGACGACGATGCGCCGGAGCACCCCGACCTGCGGGGCCGCAAGCCCGACGCCGTTCGCCTCGTACATCGTCTCCGCCATGTCCTCGATGAGGGTCTTTATCCGCGGCGTGAGCTCCGAGACCTCCCTGCACACCTTGTTCAAAATCGGGTCGCCCTGCAGGCGGATTGTCCTAAGTGCCATTTTTTACCTCCTTATATATTGATGAAACCCTCGGATTGCTTCCTGTTTCATCAAAACCCGCTGGCTGGGTTGAAATCAAACTGGATCATGACGTTTAAGAACCTATTGTTTTCCCTGCGGTCGCGCTCGAGCCCGTCCTTCAGCCAGACGAGCGTCCCGTAGTCCGCCGCCTTCATGTACACGAGCCGCCGGTGCACGTCGTTCACCCTCGCTATCGATGCATCCGCAGGGCCTATGAGCATGACCCTCGCGGCTGACTCCGAAATTTTCTTCTTGAGCCAATTCGCGACATATCTCGACGCCTCCCTGACCGAATCTTGCGACTTTCCCATGCAGTGCACGACGAGCATGTGAAATACTGGCGGATACGACATCAGCTTTCGGTAAGCGATCTCCCTCTCGTAAAATGCACCGTAGTCCTGCGCCTTGGCCGCGAGCACCGCGAAATGGTCCGGGCTGTAGGTCTGGATGACGGCCTGCCCCGGCGACTCGCCGCGCCCTGCCCTGCCAGTGGCCTGCGTCAGCAGCTGGAACGTCCTCTCCGCCGCATGAAAATCGCCGACGTGGAGCGACATGTCCGCCGCGAGCACGCCCACCAATGTCACGTTCGGGAAGTCGTGGCCTTTTACGATCATCTGCGTCCCGATGAGGATGTCCGCCTCGTGGTTCGAAAACGCCTGCAAAATGTTTTCGTAGGACGACTTCGCCCGCGTCGTGTCCGCATCCATGCGCATAGTATGCGCATTCGGAAAGCGCTCCTGCACGATCTGCTCGACCTTCTGCGTCCCAGCGTTGAAGCCTCCGAGATATTTGCTGCCGCATTTCGGACAGACCCGTGGCTGCCGCTCCTCGTACCCGCAGTAATGGCAGATCATCCGGCCGCCGCCGTGCTGTCCCATCGACACGTCGCAATGCGGACATTTTATCACATAGCCGCACGAACGGCAAGAGACGAATCCCGCAATCCCGCGGCGGTTCAAAAAGAGCATCGCCTGCTCCCCGCGCGCGAGCCGCTCATCGATGAGCTCCTGGAGCCTCGTGCTCAAAATCGAGCGGTTCCCCTCGCGCAGCTCCCGGCGCATGTCCACGACCTCGCACTCAGGCATCGGACGGTTCTCTACCCGCTCCGAAAGCTCAAGGAGCTTGTAATTTCCGAGCCGCGCCTGATAGTAGCTGTCCACGGATGGGGTCGCGGAGCCCAAAACCACGCTCGCGCCGCACATCCTAGCCCTCTCTATCGCGACCTCCCTCGCGTGGTAGCGCGGGGCCTGCCCGCTCTTGTACGAGGTCTCGTGCTCCTCGTCGACGACGATGAGCCCCAGCCTGTCAAACGGCGTAAACAGCGCGGAGCGCGGGCCTATCATGATATCGATGTCGCCCGACTTCGCCCGCAAAAACTGGTCGTACCGCTCGCCCGCCGAGAGCCGCGAGTTCATGATTGAGACGCGCTCACCGAAACGGTTGTAAAACCTCGCCACGGTCTGGTATGTCAGCGCTATCTCCGGGATGAGGACGATGGCCTGCCGCCCCGACTCAATCACGCGGGCGATGAGCTCCATGTAGACCTCGGTCTTGCCGCTGCCGGTGACCCCGTGAAGGAGGTACGTCCCGCGCCGCCCCGCGTCCCAGTCCGCCGCCACCTCGTCCACGATCCTCTGCTGGTTTTCGTTTAATTTTTTCAGAGGGCCGCCCCGCGCCAGGTGCTGGGCAGGGTTGCGGTAATCCTGCCGCGCCGCAATCGAAATCAGCCCGTCCTGCTCCATCTTCCGAAGCGCCGCCGCCGTCATCCCGAGCTCACGCGTCGCCACGCCGTGGTCGATCTCGCCGCTCTCGATGAGCGCGAGCATGATCCTCGCCTTAGCAGTATAATGCTTACTCTCGAAAAGCGCAAGTTTTTCCCGCGCTTTTTCCTCGGAAACGGCGAGCGCGATCGTCTTTTTTAGGGCCTGGCGCGCCGTCCTGTGCACGGGAATCACTGTCTTCAGGGCCTGGTTCATCGTCGAGCCGTAATTTTTTTTCATCCAGGCCGCGAGCGCGATGAGCTGCGACTCTATCGGCACGCTGCCCTCGGTCAGCTTCGCGATCGGCTTTATCCTCTCCGGCTCAATCTCCGGCTCGTCCGTAAGCTCCACGACATACCCCGTCAGCGTCCTTTTGCCGAACGGCACGTCCACCTGCGTCCCGACCGCGACCTTTCCGATGAGCCCCTGCGGCACCAGATACTGAAACGTCTTATCCAGTTTTTCGAGCGATATGTCCACTATGACATTCGCGTAGGTCTGTGTTGTCTGCATGGCGTTACCTGTCAATCATGATCTCTTATCTCCCAGTGCCCGCCCTTGCCGCTACCGACATATATCAACATATCCATTGAATTTATCAGGCGCTGCACAGTGCGGGGGCTCAAAGACAGTGCTTCGGACATCTGCTTTCTCGTCACCTTGTCATTTTCGCGCACCATTTTTAAAATCTGATCCTTAATTTGATAATCCTCCAATTCTAAATTACCAGATTGAGTGCCATATTCCTCAGATTGAGTGCCATATTGAGAGCCATACTCTTCATATTGAGTTCAAGAAGACTCTGATTGAGGGCCCTATTTAGTGAAAAAATAAACTGATTGATTGCCTGTCTCCCATCCCTCTCCGCAATGTCGATAAAAACGAACCGTAAACCCGCGGTCATCTCCATTGCACTCAAACTTGCAGCCAACCTCATCGCATGCTTCCTGGATGCGTTTTAAGCCCGTGGCAAAACTTTCCATGTCCTTGGAATAATACAGCGTCCGCGTAATCAGGGGATTCCTGCGAATAGGCCGCCTTGTCCCCTCGATGAAATCACTTGGCGTCACTCCATCTGGAAATTTGCCTGGGCTGCTGATTTCTATGAAACTGCGGTAAATTGCCACATCAACGCTCTGTCCCGATTCAATCATTCTATGTGCAAATGCGTTAATGACCGACTCGCGGATTGCATCAACCGGGATCTCCGGAATCTCCTTTCGTTCAAGGCTTCCGTCAAATTCCACGCGCCAGTCCATGGCATCCACGATATACTGAACTGCCTTATTTGCCAGGTCTAAAATCGAACCTGTATAACGTCTGATATCTGTGAATGTCAGCCGCTCATCTGAGGCAAATTTTGCCATCTGCAATTCATTCATTCCGCTGTTGACAAAAAGCACCGCGCCAGCATTCAGAAGCTGCTGTCCGTCGCACAGTTCCAATTTTGTCATCACATCCTCCGGCGTTTCATTTTCAAAGCTGATGCGGTTAACCTCCCTTGCGCGCTTCAAGTAATCCTTAAGAACAGACTGGTCAATATCGGAAATATTATATTTTGAAACCTGACGTTCCCACGCATAGCTCGCATTATCACGCTTCCGCATCATCTCCTCATACGTCGGCTGCTCCATGACTAGGTCCTCATCCGCGACACGGATGCGGGGAATATTATAAGCTAGGTATGGGGGTTGCGTTCCAAAAAACTCCACTGAAAGCACTTCCATATCCCCATAACGTTCTTTTTTTATCGTCGGATAAATTGTCGGGCTGAGATGATTCCCTATCGTCTGTGACACCGTGCGCATTGTCGTTTCGCCAATTTCCTGACCGATGACGGTGCCATCATTTCTTACCCCGAAATACAGCTTGCCCTTCTGGTGTTTGTTCAAGATTGCCGCCATGGAAATCACAGCCTCTTTCAGCTCGCCCGTGCTCCTCTTGAATTCAATTTGTTCAGTTTCCTCCCCGAGGGAATATTGCTTGTCAGGCATATAACGTCCTCCTGCAACCTTTTCTGTACGTCCATTATAATTCATGAACTTTAGTTTGTCAAGGGGTGTTAAAAAGGCGGCGCAGTGCGCCGCCATCTCCAGTGAGTCGCTATGAATATTATTTCTGTTTCTTAGTGTTCCCGACATCATAAGAATCAAAATATATCTCCATGACTGAAGTTTCATTATCAAAGAAAATATCCAGAGCGTATCCCTCAGCATTTTCAGAATAAAATATATCGTCGTCTTTTGTAATGTCAACATCAAATCCGCTTTCGCGGCAGAATTTCACATATGAATCAAAATCGTCCTGTGAAACTTGGTATATTTCAATTTGAATGTCCTCACTGGTTTCAAAAGTGACTTTACCGTACTCAAAGTCAAGCTCCGGGAGCATGGTAACAATCCCGGAGGACGGCAAATCGAGCTGCACGTAGTAATCAGTTTCATCTGTATAATTCGAGCTCGAGCTTGACGAACCGGACGAGGCAGAGCACGATGCAAGGAATATAATTGACAGGATCACTATCACGATGCCCACCGCGCCCTTGAACCACGACTTTTTCTTTATCTGCGACTGGTTTGCGATGATGTCGTCGTAAGTCTGCCTCGCAGTGGAATCATTCTTGAACAAAAGCTCATCTTTCTGGGACAGCTGATTGGCCTTCTCCAGCCATATTTTTGACCAGTAGACGGTCCGCGCATTGGTCTTTTCGTTGCGCAGGAAAGCCACTTTGGATTTGATGAACAGCATCGCCTCAAATATGGACTCGCGGTCGTTTGGGAAAACGTAATTCTGCACATACTGAACCTCCTGCCGCTCCTCCGGTGTGAGCGCAGGGTGGAAGTTGTCGCGAAAAAAGAACCACACGAAATATAGGCCGAGCGGAAGGAGGAAAAGTATCAGATTCAAAAAAATCCAGAAAGCTCGCATCCAGAATCCCCAGCGCGCCCACCCACGCCTCTCTCCCCTCGGATTATAGGCGATCACGTTTTCATACTCGGTGATAATCTCGGTGAACTCTTTTACCGATTCCGTGACCTGGGTGCCCCTGATCTCGCTCCCGCAGGACGGGCAGAAACCTGCCATGCTCGGCAATTCAGCCCCGCAGTGCGGGCACTTTATCACTTTCCCCGCATATTCCTGTTTTCTCTCGC